>NZ_JBNCAR010000017.1:0-70336 GCF_051280715.1 Thauera sp. AutoDN2
GCCCTTCATCTGGACCAAGAGCGCTCGCGACATCCTGCAGAAGGTCATCCGCGCAAACAGCCGCTTAAGTTCCAAACAAAATGCAGCACTACACTAGAATGCGACGGATATCCAACTGTCCGTGCACCCGATGCAGCTGACCCAATTCTCCGCCTTCGAACTGCAGCCGCTGCCGGATGGTGCGTCGACCATCCTGCGCCTGCTGGCCGCGCAGGCGCCGAACTGGCCCGAGATTGCACTGGTCGCCGCGCGGGACCCGGCCTTGTGCCTTGCGCTGCTGCTCGCCGAGCCACTGTGCGCGGGCGAGCTTCAGGAGGGGCTCAACAGCGCGCTGCGGAAGCGACTGGAGCGCACCGGGGCCGATCTGCTGCGCGCCTGGCTGCTGGGACTGGGGCACCTGGGCGAAGAAGCCGACGATACGCCTGACAATTCCCTGCTGCGCGCCGAATGCGCACTGCACCTGGCAATCGAAACCGGCTACCCGCGCACGGACGAGGCCTACCTCGCCGGATTGTGGCGCGGACTGACCGGATCCGAGCGGTGGCGTACAGGCCAGCGCCCGAGCCTGCCCGCACTGATTCACGATTGCGGCCTGCCGCCCACACTCGCGGATGCTCTTGAAGTGCGGGGACTGCTCGACGAACAGATTGCCGCCGCACACCCCCTGATCGCCCTGATCGCCGCTGCCGAGCGCCTCGTCGCCCAGGACTGGCAGGATCAGGCCGCACAGGTTGCACGCCTGACCGGCCTGGAGTCCGCGAGCGTGATGAGCCTGCGCACCGACGTGGGCTACATCGTTTCGGGCCATGCAGCCTATCCGCCCGCACCTCCCACCGCAGGCCGCCCCGCCGCTGCGCAGGCGCGGCCACGTCTGATCGATGACCCATACCGCAGCGCCGGCATGCTCGGCCTGCTCACCGCGGCCTTCGTAGACCTGGACGCTGCCACAGTCCGCGAGCGTCTGAACATCGCCTGCCCGCTTTTTGGCCTGCGTGTAGCCCCCGTGCTCCTTGGCTGTGACGACCGGGGCGTCCTTCACCCACTTCTGACACCCCCCGACGGCAGCCCCGAGGCCCTGATCGGCGAGCTCGGGCTGCGCCTGGACGACGCCGCGAGCTGCATCGCACTTTCCGCCCGCAGTGGGCAGCCGGCTGAATTCACCACGCAGACACAAAGCCCGGGGCGCAGCGTCGTCGACTGGCAGATTGCCCGATGGCTGGGCCACCCGGGCTTCCAGGTGCTTCCGCTCGGCTCGGAGGAGGACCCCTCGGTGGCCCTGGTGCCAACGCTTGGCCGGCAGGCGCTCGACAGCGAAATGCGCTGGCGCTACGTCGCGCTGCTCGGAGCCGCCGCACGCGCGCTGCGCAGCCACCACCGCCATGCACGCGAGATCACCGAGCGCGAGAGCGCGCTGCAGGCGCGCTTCCGGGACCACATGCGCAAACTGGCTCATGAAGCGAGCAATCCGCTCACGGTGCTCAAGAGCCGGCTCGGCATGCTGGCGCAAGAGCGCTCTGCCGACACACCGCTGCAGGACGAGCTCAGCCTGCTCAATGCCGAGCTCGACCGGATCGACAACCTCCTGCGCAATTCCGCAGACCTTCCCGCCCAGAGCCCGGAGTCGCGCGCCTGCCGCGTCCCCGAGCTGCTTCTCGACATGCGCACGCTATACGGCGAGCCGCTGTTCAGCAGCCGGGACATCCAGCTCGAACTGCGCGCCGCGCGTGACGTGCCGCCCGCAGCCATCCCGCCTTCGGCGCTCAAGCAGGTCCTGCTCAACCTGTTCCGCAACGCCTCCGAGGCGCTCCAGCCAGGACAGCGCCTGATCGTCTCGGTGTTGCCGCTGGTCAATGTCGACGGACGCAACTGCCTCGAGATCCGCTTCGTGGACAATGGACCGGGTCTTCCGCCCGAACGCGCCCGCGATCCGCTTTCGCCGCGCCCAAGCGAAAAGGGCGGGACGCACCGCGGCGTGGGGCTAAGCATCGTGCGCGAGATCCTCGCGAAATGGGGCGCGACGCTGCTCTGCCGCAGCCAGCCCGGGACCGGAACGAGCTTCCAGGTGATGATCCCGCTGGAAGAAGTCGGCTGAGTGTTGCATCATGGGGACTGACAATCCCGCCCCCTCCTGATTCCTGGAGCCATGACACCGCCGACAGATCAAGCCGTCCAGGCCCGTACGGTTGACGAAAAGGCCGCCACCAGCGAATCCACGCGCATTCTCATCGTCGACGACGACCCCTCGCTCAGGAAGACTTTTCCCCACGTCCTCGCTAGGCCCGGCCGGGTTTTCGACGAATGCGGCAGCATCTCTGAAGCGATCGCCTGCCTCGAGCGCAAGCACTACGCGCTGATCCTGCTCGACTATCGCCTGCCTGACGCGAACGGCCTCGCCCTGCTGGAATGGCTTTCCGACCACCAGCGCGACGAAGCCGTGGTCGTCATCACCGGCGAAGATGCGATCGACGCGGCCATTGGCGCCCTGCGCGGCGGTGCAGACGACTTCGTACGCAAGCCCTATCACGTCGCCCAACTCCAGCGCGCCGTCGACAGCGCGTTGCACAAGGGAACGCTCGAGCGCACCAACAAGCTGATGAGCAAGCGCCTGAAGGCCTCGGAGCGCCTGCACCGCTACCTCGTCGAGAGCTCGCCCGACATCATCTTCACGCTCGACGGCGCCGGCCGCTTCACCTACCTCAACCCGCGCGTCAAGGCGCTGCTCGGTTACGAGCGCAATGCGCTGCTGCGCCGTCCCTTCACCACACTGGTGATGCCCGAGGACATCGACCGCATCGACAGCCTGCTCAGCAAGCCCAGCGCCCTGCCGGGGGAGAGCTTCCATGTCGAGCTCCGGCTGCGCCGCCATAGGGCCAACACCGCCGGCGCAGAGGGCGACAGCGTCACAGTCTCGCTGACCGCCATCCCGATGATCACGCAGGAAGGCGAGCGCCGCGTGGTCGGCCTGTACGGCGTCGCGCGCGACATCTCCGAGCGCAAGCGGGCCGAGGAGATCATCTCCTTTCAGGCCTATCACGACCAGCTCACCCACCTTCCCAACCGCGTGCTTTTCAAGGACAGGCTTGAGCTGTCGATCGCGCAAGCGCAGCGCCGCACGGGCGCCCTGGCGGTCATGTTCGTGGATGTTGACCGATTCAAGCTCGTGAATGACACCTTCGGCCATGCCGAAGGCGACGCGCTGCTGCGCGCAATCGCCAGCCGGCTGACCGCGGCGCTACGCCGTGGAGACACCCTCGCCCGCCTGGGTGGGGACGAGTTCACCATCCTGCTGCCGGACATCGCCCACCCCGAGGATGCGGAGACCATCGCGCGCAAGGTCATCGCTGCGCTCGACGAACCGATCGCCTTGAGCCGGGGCGAGTTTCGTGCCACGGTGAGTGTCGGAATCGCGCTCTTCCCGCGCGACGGCAATACTTCGGAAGATCTGACCCGGCACGCCGACATCGCGATGTATCAGGTCAAGCGCTCCGGCAAGAACGGCTACCGCTTCTTCGACCCCGAACTGAACACCCGCCACCGCGACCGCATCGCGCTGGAGAACGACCTGCGCAGCGCGCTCGCACGCAACGAGCTCGAACTGCACTACCAGCCCCAGGTCAGCTTCACCGCCCGCCGCATCGTCGGCCTCGAAGCCCTGCTGCGCTGGAATCACCCCGCGCTGGGCCCGGTCTCGCCCGCCACTTTCGTCCAGGTCGCGGAGGAAGTGGGCCTCATCGGCGAGATCAGCACATGGGTGCTCGAAACCAGCTGCGCCCAGCTCGCGCGCTGGCAGAGCGAAGGCATTGCCGCACCGCAGATCTCGGTCAACCTTTCCGCCCACGACTTCCATCGCCACGACATCGTCGATTCCGTCTCCGCCTGCATCGGCCGGCACGGCGTCGAGCCAGGACACATCGAGGTGGAGATCACCGAAAGCCTGATGATGGATGACGCCGCCGGCGTGGCGGCCAAGGTGCGCGCCCTGCGCGCCGCCGGCATCAGCGTCGCGATCGACGACTTCGGCACCGGCTACTCGGCGCTGGCCTACCTGCAGAAGTTCCCGGTCAACACAATCAAGATCGACCGCAGCTTCGTGCGCGACCTCGAAGGCCCGATGACCAACCCGATCATCTCCGCCATCAGCGGCATCGCGCGCGGCTTCGAGCTCGACCTGATCGCCGAAGGCGTGGAGAACAGGGAACAGGCCGAAGCCCTGCACGCACTGGGCTGCGACATCATGCAGGGCTACCTCTTTGCGCGCGCGGCGCCCGCCGAGCAGGTCGGCGAATGGCTGACGCGTCCGGAAGCCCTGTTCACGTCGCTGGAAGACCCCATCCTCGGCGCCCCCTGCGCCGAGCCGGGCTGAGCGGAACGGCGCCCATAAAAAAGGGCCGGCAGGCCGACCCTTTTTCCATTCGCAGCCACCGCCACGCGGCAGTGGCCCACACGACGCTTACTTCAGCGACAGCACCCACTCGACCAGCGCGGTCGCATCGGCGTCATTCACCTGCGGATTGGGAGGCATCGGAACCTTGCCCCAGACGCCCACACCACCCTTCTTGACCTTGTCGGCGAGCATGGCCGCGGCGTCGGCCTGGCCGGCGTACTTCGCGGCGACATCCTTGTAGGACGGGCCGACCAGCTTCTTGTCCACTGCGTGACAGGCCATGCAGTTCTTGGACTTGGCCAGCGCCTCGGAAGCGAACGCGGGCGAAGCGGAGAGGAGACCTGCAGCAACTGCAGCAGCAACCAGAGCCTTCATGTTCATTACCTCGTGTTGTTGGTGATTACGGGCCGATGTTAACCCAGGCTCCTGCGGCGCGCCATGGATCCAGATCAAATGCAATACCTTGTTGCGTATTTCCAATCACCATCGCGGACACGACAGACGCTCATTGCCGCACCTCCATCACCTCATCGGCAGCCAGCGCCACGTGCGTCGCGCGGAACGGGTTGATGTCCAGCCCGCCGCGCCGGGTATAGCGCGCCCATACCGCGAGCCGCACAGGCTTGCAGCGCGCGAGCAGGTCGCAGAACACGCGCTCCACACACTGCTCGTGAAACTCGTTGTGTGAACGGAAGGACACGATGTAGCGCAACAGCCCCTCCCGCTCGATGGCCGGCCCGCGGTAGCGCACCACCAGCATGCCCCAGTCGGGCTGACCGGTGACGAGGCAGTTCGACTTGAGCAGATGGGAGTACAGTGTCTCCTCCACCTCGTGCCCGCCCGCGCGCAACAATTCGGGCGCAGGCAGGTAACGGTCAATGTCGATGTCGAGGGTGTCTAGACAGACCCCCTGCGGATACCCGAAGCGGCGCAAGGGCTGTTCGCTCAACGGACTCAGCCGCACACCCACCAGGGCCCCGGCCGCGGCCGAAAGGTCCTGCGCGATGAGTTGGCGCACCGCTTCCACGTCGGCAAAGCGCTGCTGGTTGAAGGCGTTCAGATAGAGCTTCAGCGACTTCGACTCGATCAGCCGCGGCGACGAGGCCGGCACACGGAATTCGCCGAGCGCGACCACCGGCTTGCCTCGTGAATCGAGCCAGGACAGTTCGTACGCGTTCCACAGATCCTCGCCGACGAAGGGCAGCGCTTCGGCACGCAGGCCCAGTTCATCCCGCTTGAGCTGGCGCTCGATCGGGAACAACAGCTCGGGGGCATACGTGTCGCGATAGGCGACCGCCTGGCCAAGCAGCGAGGATTCGGCGCCGTGCCGGCGCGTGTTTTCAGTGTTCATGCTGGCCTCGATACTCGGGATAAAGATCCGTCGAACAGTGCATGGAGATCGACGCTCTGCTCGACCGCGTCGGCGAGCCGGTCGAGATCGGCCTCGCGGCGCGCGCCGAGGTCGACGAACTGCACCTTCTCCAGGCCCGCCCATTGCAGCAGGGCCGACAGCGCAGCCGGCGCCTCGAACAGTCCGTGCACATAGGTGCCGAGCACCTGTCCGTCGGGCGAGAGCGCACCGTCCGGGCGTTGTCCGCCCGCGTCCTGCAGCACCAGCGCCGGCCGCTCGAGCGCCGGCCCTGCGCTGACGCCCATATGGATCTCGTAGCCCGCGACCGGAGCGGCGCCTCGCGCGACATCCGGCCCGAGGGCCGCCACACCCTCAAGCGCAGCCAGCTGTCCTGAGACATTGCGCAGCTGCTTCTCCGGTGCGAGCTCGGTGCGCATGTCGAGCAGACCCAGCCCGTCCACGCTGCCGGCACTGCCTTCGATCCCGAGCGGGTCGGCGAGTTCGCCGCCGAGCATCTGGAAGCCGCCACAGATGCCGATCAGCCGCCCGCCATACCGCAGATGCCGGCGGATCGCGGCCTCCCAGCCCTGCGCACGCAGCCAGGCGAGGTCGGCCTGCACGCTCTTGGAGCCCGGAAGCACAATCAGGTCCGCAGGCGGGATCGCCTGCCCCGGCCCCACCCAGCGGAAGTCCACCTGCGGATGCAGCCGCAGAGGGTCGAGGTCGGTGTGGTTGGAGATGCGCGGATACGCAGGCGCAATCACGCGCAGCGCATCCTCGCCTGCACGCACGTCGGTCGCGGCGTCGGCGAGTGCGTCCTCCGCATCGAGGAACAGCCCATGCAGATAGGGCATCACGCCGAACACCTTGCGCCCGGTACGGGCCTCAAGCCAGTCGAGTCCGGACTGCAGCAGGCCGATGTCACCGCGGAAGCGGTTGATGACGAAGCCCTTCACCCGCGCCTGCTCCGAGGGGGAAAGAAGTTCCAGCGTGCCCACCAGATGCGCGAACACACCGCCGCGATCGATGTCGGCGACCAGCACCACCGGCACGTCCGCGGCTTCGGCGAAGCCCATGTTGGCGATATCACGATCGCGAAGGTTGATTTCGGCCGGACTGCCGGCGCCCTCGACCAGTACCGCATCGTAGGCAGCGCACAGGCGCCCCCAACTCTGCATCACCGCGGCCATCGCGGTCGGCTTGTAGGCGTGATAGTCGCGTGCCGACAGGTTGGCGACGGCGCGGCCATGGAGGATGACCTGGGCGCCGATGTCGGTCGAAGGCTTGAGCAGGACCGGGTTGAAGTCGGTATGCGGCGCCACGCCGGCCGCCAGGGCCTGCAGCGCCTGGGCACGGCCGATCTCGCCACCGTCGACGGTGACGGCGGAGTTGAGCGCCATGTTCTGCGGCTTGAACGGCGCCACCCGCAGCCCGCGCCGGCGCAGGCAACGGGCCAGCCCGGCGACCAGCGTGCTCTTGCCGGCGTCCGAGGTGGTGCCCTGGACCATCAGCGTGATCGGGGAAGACATCGCGTAGAATCCGCTTCCTTGCAAAAGGGCCGGATTATCGCCGATTCGCGTCCTTTCTCGTACCTGCCGGATCGCTACCCGATGGAACTCTCCCTCCCCCTCGTCCTCGCCCTCAAGATGGCTGCCGGCCTGCTTGCCGATCGCGCCTTCGGCGAGGTGCGGCGCCTGCACCCGCTGATCGGCTTCGGGCACTGGGCAAGCCGGGCCGAGCGAGCGTGCCGCAGGCTTGCCTACGGTGCCAACGAGACGGGCACCCGCCTTGCGGGGCTGCTCGCCTGGTCGCTCGCGGTGCTGCCCTGGCTGGCGCTCGCGCTGTGGCTGCGCAGCCTGCACCCGCAGGCGCACTGGGCCGTGGATGTAGCCCTGCTCTACTTCGCGCTCGGCGGGCGCAGCCTGGCCGAACATGCACGCGCAGTCGCCACCCCGCTCGCAAACGGTGACCTGCAGGCAGCACGGACGCGCGTGGGCTGGATCGTGAGCCGCGACACGCAGGCCCTGGACGCGCAGGGCGTCGCCAAGGCCGCCACCGAGTCCGTGCTCGAAAACGGCAACGACGCGGTCTTCGGCGCGCTGTTCTGGTTCGTGCTCGCGGGCGGCGCGGGCGCGCTGCTATTCCGCCTGGCGAACACGCTGGACGCGATGTGGGGCTACCGCACGCCGCGCTTCCTGCACTTCGGCTGGGCTGCGGCCAGGGTGGACGACGCGCTCAACCTCCTGCCGGCCCGGCTGACCGCCCTCACCTACGCCGTACTCGGCCACACGCGCGAGGCGCTGGCCTGCTGGCGCACGCAGGCGCCGCAATGGGACAGCCCCAACGCCGGCCCGGTGATGGCGGCCGGCGCGGGCGCGCTGGGCGTGCGCCTGGGCGGTACGGCGACCTACCACGGACATGAGGAGCACCGCCCGGTGCTCGGCACCGGGCGCGAGGCCGGCCCGGCCAGCATCCTCGGTGCGGTGTCGCTGGTCCGGCGCGGGGCCTGGCTGTGGCTCGCCGTGCTGTGCATCGCTGGCCTGTCGCTGGGCCTGCTATCGGCCGCGGGCGCCGGCCATGCTTGAGCACGGCGGACGCCTGCGCCACGCCGCAGCCCGGTATGGCATCCCGCTCGCCGACTGGCTCGACCTGTCCACCGGCATCCACCCGGTCGGCTACCCGGTGCCGGCGATTCCCGCCTCGGCCTGGCAGCGCCTGCCCGAAGACGACGACGGCCTGGAGGGGGCGGCGGCGGCCTACTACGGCAGCACTGCGCTGCTTCCGGTGGCAGGCTCCCAGCCGGCAATCCAGGCACTGCCCGCCGTACTGGGCGGCGAGCGCGTGAGTCTGCTCGCCCCTGGCTACGCCGAACATGCCCATGCCTGGCGCACGCGAACACCACGCGCGGTGGACGCCACCGCGCTCGACGCCGCCGTTGAACGCAGCGACATCGTCGTGCTGGTGCAGCCCAACAACCCCACCGGCGAGCATTTCCCGCGCGAGCGCCTGCTCGACTGGCATGCACACCTCGCCCGGCGCGGCGGCTGGCTGGTGGTGGACGAGGCCTTCATCGACACCACGCCGGAGCGCAGCCTGGCACCGCTGGCGGGACAGCCGGGGCTGGTCGTGCTGCGCTCGCTGGGCAAGTTCTTCGGCCTTGCGGGCGCTCGCGTAGGCTTCGTGTTCGCGCCCACCGAAATCCGCGACGCACTGGCCGAACAGCTCGGCCCGTGGACGCTCTCGGGCCCGGCACGCTGGGTGGCCCGCCATGCGCTGGCCGACACCGCCTGGCAGGCCAGCGCACGCACGGCCCTGGGCGCGGCAGGCCAGCGCCTGCACCGCCTGCTCACCGAACACGGTCTACGCCCGCAAGGTCCGGCCCTGTTCCAGCGGGTCTGCACCCCGCACGCCGCAGCACTGCATGCCGCCTTCGCCCGCCGCGGCATCCTGCTGCGCCAGTTCGACGATCCGCCCGCGCTACGTTTCGGCCTGCCCGCAGACGAGTCCGGATGGCAGCGCCTGCAGGCCGCGCTCGAAGCCTGTCTCCCGCACCCCATGGATGAATGACCATGCACGACACCCGCTCCGCCCTCACTGTCCTCGCGCTCGCTTCCACATTGCTTTGCGGCACACTGCTGCCGGCATCCACGCATGCGGGGATTGTGCTGACCGACGATGCCGGGCGCGAGATCACCCTGCCCGCACCGGCGCAACGGATCGTGAGTCTGGCACCGCACGTTACCGAGGTGTTGTTTGCCGCCGGCGCCGGTGACAAGGTGGTCGGCGTGGTCGCATACAGCGACTACCCGGAGGCGGCAAAATCCCTGCCTCAGGTCGGTGGCTACACCCAGATCGACCTCGAGGCGATCGCTGCCCTGCGCCCGGACCTCATCATCGGCTGGCAAAGCGGCAACCGCGAAGGTCACCTCGCCAGGCTGGAGGCGCTCGGCGTTCCGGTATACCTGAACGAACCACGCAGCCTGAAGGACGTCGCCCGCAGCCTGGAGCAGTTCGGCCGCCTGGCCGGCACCGAGGCGGCAGCCGAAGCTTCCGCAAGTGCGTTCCGCGCCCGCCACGCCGAGCTCTCGGCGCACTACACCCGCCGCCCGAAGGTACGCACCTTCTACCAGATCTGGGACCGCCCGCTGATGACGGTGAACGACGAGCACCTGATCGCCGACGTGATCCGCCTGTGCGGCGGCGAGAACGTGTTCGGCAGCCTGTCGCAGCTCGCACCCACGATCAGCGTGGAAGCGGTCCTCGCCGCCAATCCGGAAGTGATCGTTGCCAGCGGGATGGGTGAGGCGCGACCGGAGTGGCTCAGCCAATGGTCACGCTGGCCACAGCTCGAAGCCGCCACGCGCGACAACCTTTTCTTCATCCGCCCTGACCACATCCAGCGACACACCCCGCGCATCCTCGACGGCGCAAGCCGCCTGTGCGATCAGCTCGAGCAGGCCCGCGCGCGCAGGCCGGCCGGCAGCGCGCGAGGGAACTGAGCGCTCGAGGTCCGGGCCGCACACGCGCCCGCCCGATCCTTGCTGCGGGCGCACGCCCCCGCTCTCCGCACTTCTCCACGCTCCTCCGCGCAAGCAGAATCACACCCCCGGCAGCGTGCGCGCATCGGTTTTCGTTAATATGCTCCTCACACCCCACAAGAGGAGGAGACGACCATGCGCACCCCAGACGCCCCACGCCCCGGCGTTCCACTGTCCCGGCGCCAGATGATCAAGCTCGGCCTCGGCGCCGCCGCCCTCGCCGGCATCGGCACCCAGTGGGCGCCGATCACCGCCTTCGCGAAGGAGTTGAACGACTTCATTCGCGGCCCGGCGGTTCCCGACATCCAGCCGGCACAGCTTTCCGAGCATGTGTGGATGATCTGGGCGAAGGACGGCTTTCCCACGCCCGAGAACCAGGGGATGATGAGCAACGTCACCTTCGTCGTAACGCACGAGGGGGTGGTGATGATCGACCCGGGGGGCTCGGTACAGATCGGCGAGATGGCCCTGCGCATGATCCGCACCGTGACCGACAAGCCAGTCGTGGCGATCTTCAACACCCACTACCACGGCGACCACTGGCTGGCCAACCACGCCTTCGTAGACGCTTTCGGCGCAGATCTGCCGATCTACGCTCACCCGCGGAGCCGGCGCGAGATCGAGGGCGTGCAGGGCAGCATGTGGCAGAGCATGCTGGAAAGATGGACCAACCAGGCCACCGCCGGCACGCGTATCGTCGCACCCAACCGCGACACCGTTCATGGCGACCACTTCCGCTTCGGCGACGTCACGCTGCGCGTCCATCATTACGGCGTCGCGCACACGCCCGGCGACATCTGCGTGCAGGTGGTGGAGGACGCACTCACCCATGTGGGCGACGTCGCCATGGACCGGCGCATCGCCAACATGGACGACGGCTCCTACGTCGGCACCTTCCATTTCTATGACGAGCTGGAGCGCAATGCCCCTTCGCGCATCTGGGTACCCGGCCACGGGCACGCGAGCGGGGAGGTGCTGGCATGGAACCGCGAATTATTCGAGGGCATCTACGAGAACTGCCTGCACGCGGTGGAAGAGATGGCCGGCATGGAGGAAGCCAGGGAGCGCGTGCTGCAGGATCCGCGCGTCGCGGGCAAGGCAGCCGAGACCGCGGGCTTCGAGGGCAACATCGGCAAGTACGTCAGCCTCGCCTACCTCGAGGCCGAACGCGCGGCCTTCTGAGCCGCCGCACAAGCGGAGGAACGTTCAGTCGCGCGGCTCGTCCGCCCCGCCACGACCCGCCACCATGGGGTGGCGCTTGCAGTGCACCAGTTCTTCCCAGGCCCGGTCGAACACGCGAGCCAGGCCAGGAAGGGCTCCGCCGAGGTATTGGTCGGCGGCCGTGCCCGGTCTGGTCGCCGGCCCCTGACCAGCAAACCGGAGCGCCCGCAGGCGGCGACGCAGGCTGGGATGGAACGGGTCGGGGCGGCATTCGCCGTCACCCACGGCCTGCGCACACGCCAGCGCCACGCATGGATATGCCGTGGCAAATCCGCACCCCATCTCACGATACGGACGCAGCGCGGACGAGCACCCTGCCACCCGCAAGGCTTGGTGCCGAGGCCAGTAGTCATGATGCAGGAAGTGGGCCTTTCGGCTCAACTCCACCAGCGTCTGCCCCACCAACTCGGCGCCGACCAGGCGTGCCGCGACACTGTCGGCCTCGAGCTCCTCCACACGCGCGAGCCGGAGCATGTGCCGGCAATAACCATCGATACGGGACTCCAGCCAGCGCAGCCTCGCCGGCAGATTCAGCGCGAGCGCATCGAGGATGCGCATCCACCATGCCCTCAGGAAGGCCCCCCAGCCGCACCAGCCCAGACGCTGCGCGGCAATGTGGCCCAGTTCATGCGCAAGCACGGCACCAAACTGCATCGGTGACAGACCATGGACGAGTGGAAGCCCGATCTGCAGTTCGGTTCGCAACCTGCCACCGAGCCCAAGGCTCGGTCTCTGCACCACCGCAGCGTTGATGTCTTCGGTGATGCGCAGATGGTGAAGCGGAGGAATGCCAGCGCGTTCGGAGAGCTCATCGACCAGGCGAAAGAGCTCCTCGGCCGACTGGCGCGTAAGCGGTACGCCCTCGGCGCGGGGTGCGAGCCGCAGCATCGCCCCCAACCCCCATGAGGCCAACCAGGCGAGCACCAGCCCCACGGCGACCCAGGCCAGCGTCCGCAGCGGAAGTCCATGGTCGATCGCCTGCAGCGCAGCGCCTGCGCTTGCCGCCGCGAGCCATGCCGCAAGACCCACCGCGCCGAGCAGCAACGCAATCCCGGACAGCGAAACCAGGGCGAGACGGATGGCCATCCGCTCGCGCAGGCGAAGGACGCTCGGACGGGGCAGGAATGCGCTCATGGCGGCTGCCGGACACGTTGAAGGAGGTCGAATTGTAACCAAAGCGCAATATTCATGCGCATGGTATCGAACCCTTGCGAAAGAGCGCCGAAAGGCCTCGCATATCGCCGCCCAAGCGCTTATAGTGGCGCCTCGCTGCAGTGCACCAGTCGATGCAGCGTTTCCTGAAACGATCCATGCGGCCCGCGCCTTCCGCGTGCAGCCAGCCGGATCTCTTCCCGCAGCCCGGATTGGTGCCGCTCGAACGCGGCGGGCTCGCGCCGGACCATCGAATGAATCCCGAATTGACTTTCGCCAGCCTCGCGCTGGCCGAACCCATCCTGCGCGCCATCGGCGAGGCGGGCTACACCCACCCGACGCCCATCCAGGCACAGGCCATTCCCGAGGTGCTGTCCGGCCGCGACCTGCTCGCTGCGGCGCAGACCGGCACCGGCAAGACCGCCGGCTTCACGCTGCCGCTGCTGCACATGCTGGCCGCCACCCACACCCACCCGCATCCGCCCGGTCGCCCGCGCTGCCTGATCCTTACCCCCACACGCGAGCTCGCCGCCCAGGTGGAAGAGTCGGTCAAGACCTACGGCAAGCACCTGCCACTGACCTCGCTGGTCATGTTCGGTGGCGTCAACATCAACCCGCAGATCACGGCACTGAAGAAGCGTGTCGACATCCTCGTCGCCACCCCGGGGCGCCTGCTCGACCATGTCGGCCAGCGCACGCTCGACCTCTCGGGCGTCGAGTTTCTGGTGCTGGACGAAGCCGACCGCATGCTCGACATGGGCTTCATCCGCGACATTCGCAAGGTGCTCGCGCTGCTGCCGAAGAAGCGCCAGAACCTGCTGTTCTCGGCCACGTTCTCCGACGAGATCCGCCAGCTCACCCAAGGCCTGCTGCACGACCCCGCCACCGTCGAGGTGGCGCCGCGCAACACGACGGCAGAGCGCGTCGACCAGGCGGTCTACATGGTCGGCCAGAAGCAGAAGCGCGAGCTGCTCGCGCATCTGATCAAGGAAAAGCAGTGGTTCCAGGCGCTGGTATTCACCCGCACCAAACACGGCGCCAACAAGCTCGCCGAGTACCTCACCAAGCACGGCATCGAGTCCGCGGCCATCCACGGCAACAAGAGTCAGGCTGCTCGCACCCGCGCGCTCGCGCAGTTCAAGGACGGCTCGCTGCCGGTGCTGGTCGCCACCGACATCGCCGCGCGCGGCCTGGACATCGACCAGTTGCCACAGGTGGTCAACTTCGAGCTTCCCAACGTGCCCGAGGACTACGTGCACCGCATCGGCCGCACGGGCCGCGCTGGCGCCGCAGGGCATGCAATCTCGCTGGTCGACCGGGAAGAGGCCAACCTGCTCACCGCGATCGAGCGCCTGATCAAGCGCCGCATCGACCGCGCCGTGGCCGAGGACTTCGTGCCCAGCGCCGGCGGCGAGGCCGCGCATGACGCCGACCACGCCCGCCCCCCCATGCCGCGCCGCGGTGGAGGTCGCCCCGGCTCCGGCCGAGGCGCCCAGGGTGCGCCCGCGCGCGACGAACGCGGCGCCAGCAGAAGCGGTCGTGGCCCGGGCAAAGCCGCCCCGCGCCCGGCAGCACAAGGTCATGCCGAGGGCGAGGGCGCGCGCACTGCGCGCGCAACCGAGCCGCGTGATACGGGCGTCGCGCGCAAACCCTCACCCCGCCCCGAGGCGGGAAGGCGCCAACCCCCACGCGCCGCCCTGTTTGCCGCAAAACCGAGCGGCGATAAGCGCTGAACGACTGCGGCTTGCCGCCGACGCGGCACACGCTGCACACCTTTCGCAGCACAAGGGAATGAAGCCGGGCAAGAGACGCGCAGTTCGACACGACGCTTGCGTTGTCGCGCCGCCTTCGCCTATGCTTCGCCCCGCATTCGATCCGGGTGCCCCGGCCTGCAACCGCAGGACGGGGTGAAACGGGAAGTCCGGTGACGTCGTCCGCCTTGTGCGCGAACGACCATTCCGGCGCAGCCCCCGCTGCTGTGAGCCTGACGAATCCGCCAACATGCCACTGAGCCTTGCGCTCGGGAAGGTCGGCGGACGAGGAAGACGGCGAGCCAGAAGACCGGCCCGATCGAGTACGGAACATCGCGCCCGCCATGCAAGCGGCGGCGTGCGAGGTTCCAGGTTGATGTGAGCCCCGGGGTGTGGGTTTGATCCGACTGGTTTTCCGCCGGCTGCCCGCGTGCGCCGGAAGCTCCAGCCGACTCGTTGTGCAAGCGGTCTCCAGGCACTGCCGTGCCCTGCGTGCGTTCGCGCTCTGCTCGCGTGCGCACGCTCACCGGCAGCGCCGTGTCCGCATGCCGCCCCCCGCCCGCGTGGTTCCCATCGTCGTTCCATGCACTCGTGGGGAGTCATCATGCACATCGAACCGGGCATCCTTTCCGGCACCAAGATCACCGCCGCCAACCTCGCCGCCGTCGCACTCGTCGCCGCCCAGGCACCACAGCTTCTGCGCAAACCGCAGTTCATCCTGCGCACGCTGCTCGCGGCGCTGTTCTTCTCCGTTTTCATGCAGAGCTTTCACCTGCCCGCGGGCGCGTCGGAGCTGCACTTCATCGGCGCCATGCCGATCTACCTCACGCTCGGCTTCGTGCCCACCCTGCTCGGCTTCGGCCTCGGCCTGCTGCTGCAGGGCGTGATCTTCGAGCCGGCCGACCTGCTGCACCTGGGAGTGAATTTCCTTTCACTCGCCGTGCCGCTGCTCGCACTGCATGCCACGCTGGGCCGCAAGCTCACCGCCGGCGCCGCCACCCGCATCGGCGCGGTGCTCAAGCTCGACGCGGGCTACTACGCCGGCGTCGCACTGATGGTGGGCTTCTGGCTGGCCATGGGCGAGATCGCCACGCCCTTCGCGGAGTGGATGACCTTCGCCGCCGCCTACCTGCCGGTGGTGCTGATCGAGCCGGTATTCACCGTGGCCGTGGTCCGGCTGCTGCAGTCGCAGGCCCACCGCCCATTGGTGCAGCTCTGCTTCGCCATCCCGGCGCGCGGCTGATGTCCGGCCTGCCCGGCACGGTCTGGTTCGTCGGCGCGGGCCCCGGCGACCCGGACCTGATCACGGTGAAGGGCCGCCGCCTGCTCGAGCAGGCGGGCGCGATCCTGTTCGCGGGCTCGCTGGTCGATCAGGCGGCAACGCAGCACGCGCCCACCGGCTGCACGATCCGTGACTCAAAGGACATGACGCTCGAGGCCATGAACGCCTGGCTGATCGACGCTTGCGCCCGTCACCGCACCGTGGTGCGCCTGCAGACGGGCGACCCCGGCCTGTACGGCGCGCTCGTCGAGATGACCCGCCCGCTCGACGCCGCAGGCATTCCCTGGCAGGTGGTGCCAGGCGTGTCCTCGGCGATGGCCGCGGCCGCGGCGGCCGGCGAGACCCTGACCCTGCCCGAAGTCACCCAGACCGTCATCCTCACCCGCGTTGCCGGCCGTACCCCGATGCCCGCAGGCGAGGCGCTCGAGGCGCTCGCCGCCCACCGCAGCACGCTGTGCATCTTCCTGTCGATCACCCTGCTGCACGAGGTGCAGCGCGCGCTGCGTGCCGCCGGCTGGCCGGAGGATGCCCCGATCGTGGTGGTGCACAAGGCGAGCTGGCCGGGCGCGGAGAGGATCGTGCGCGGCACCCTGGCCGACATCAAGCGCCGCTGCCAGGACGAGAAGATCGCCAGCCAGGCCATGATTCTCGCCAGCCCCGCACTCGGCGCCCGCCTGTGGCCCGATATCGCGCGCTCGAAGCTCTACGACCCGGGCTTCGGCCACCGTTTCCGCAAGGCGTCGAGGCCAGCCACAGAACCCGGCATCGCCACCGGAGAATCCGCATGAACGACACCACGCTCCTCCTCGTTGGTCACGGCTCGCGCAATCGCGAGGGCAACAAGGAGATCCTGCACTTTGCCGCACAATGGCGCGAACGCCATCCCGGCTGGCGCATCGAAACCTGCTTCATCGAGCACGCCGACGTGCTGCTCGACGAGGGCCTCGACCGCGCCGCGCGCGAAAGCCGCCGCGTGCTCTCGATCCCCTTCATCCTCAACGCCGCCGGCCACGTCAAGATGGAGCTGCCGGCCGCACTCGAGCGCGCCCGCGCGCGCCACCCCAGCGTCGACTTCGCCTGCACCCGGCATCTCGGCATGGGGCGCGAGCTTTTCGCCGTGCTGCGCGGCCAGCTCGATCGCCTGATGCGCCAGCTCGACATGCCCGACCCGCACACCACCGGCGTGGTGCTGCTCGGCCGCGGCTCCTCGGACCCTGGCGCCAACGGCGAGCTCGCCAAGATGGCGCGCTGGATCTTCGAGGACGGCGACCACGAGCTGGTCGAACTCGCCTTCACCGGCGTGACCTGGCCCCGGCTCGAGACCGTGGTGCAGCGCCAGGCTCGGCTCGGCATGACACAGATCTGCATCGTTCCGGTGTACCTCTTCACAGGCGTGCTGATCGAGCGCATCCAGGCCCAGATCGAGCGCCTGCGGCGCCAGTACCCGCAACTGGTCTTCGCGCTCGGAACCCACTTCGGCTTCGACGAAGGCATCTTCGCCCTGCTCGATACACGCGTGGCCGAGGGCTGCGCGGGCGTCGCCGATGCCGGGGCCGGTGCCGCCCACGGCCTGCTTGAGTGCGACGGCTGCCGCTACCGCCTCGCCGCCGAGGACGAACACCTGCACGACCACAGCCACACCGCGTGCCATCACGGCCACTCGGATGCGGACCACGCCTACGCGAGCCACGGCTGCACGGCAGGACACGGCACGAACGCACACGCCCATCCTCATGCCCACCCCCATTCCGCCCACCTCTGAACACGGAGGCCATCCCATGCACGCCAACACCATCACCGAACAGCTCACCGCCGCCGGCCGCGCGATCGAGCACGACTCCTTCGCCATCATCGACGCCGAGGCCGGCGCGCATGCCTACACCGCGGGGCAGTGGCCGATCGTGCGCCGCATGATCCACGCCAACGCCGACTTCGAGTTCAACGGTCTGGCCGAATTCCACCCCGATGCGATCGAGGCCGGGCTGGAGGCGGTCCTCGCCGGCGGCGCGCCGATCGTCGCCGATGTCGAGATGATCTGCGTCGGGCTGTCGAAGAGTCGCCTCGCACACTTCGGCCTGCACTCCCACGAGTTCATTTCCGACCCCGACGTGATCGAAGCCGCGCGCGCCGCCGGCACCACGCGCGCCGTGCAGGCGATGCGGAAGGCGCAGCGCCTCGGCCTGCTCGATGGCGCCATCGTCGGCATCGGCAACGCCCCCACCGCGCTGATCGAGCTCGTGCGCATGATCCGAGAGGAGGGCGTACGCCCGGCCCTGGTGATCGGTATGCCGGTCGGCTTCGTGTCGGCAGCCGAATCCAAGGCACTGCTCGCCGCAGAGGGCGCAGTGCCCTGGATCACCCTTCGCGGCCGCAAGGGCGGCTCCACCCTGGTCGTCGCCGCCCTGCACGCGCTGCTCGGCCTCGCGGAAACCCGGCAACGCCAGGCCCTGCAGGGCTGAAGCGGGCGTCTGCGCGCAACGCACCCACATTCTCTCCCTCGTCCCTCCCTCACGCCCCCTCAGCCCACCCTCCTCGCGCCCCGATGTCCTCCCTGGTTTCCGCTCCGGAGAAGGTCCGCAAAGGCGACCGCCGTCGCCAGCGCGGCAACCGTACCGGCTTCACCACCGGCGCCACTGCGGCCGCCGCCGCGACCGCGGCCACGCTTGGCCTGGTGCGCGGGGAGGTGCCCGAAAAGGTAGCGTGCGAGCTGCCCAACGGCATGCAGGTCGAGTTCGCCATCCTCGGCGGTCGCGTGGAGCGGGCCGACGACGTCGAGTGTGCACATGCGGTGGCGGTGAAGGACGGCGGCGACGACCCCGACGCAACCCACGGCGCCCACATCACCGTGGAGGTCCGCCGCATCCCCGGCGGGGGCGGCGAAGTGGTGCTCGAAGGCGGCCCCGGCGTCGGCATCGTGACCAAGCCAGGCCTGGGCCTCGAGGTGGGTGCCCCTGCGATCAACCCGGTGCCTCGGCGCAACATCGCGGCGAACGTCTCGGCGGCCGGCGCCGCCATCCTGCAGGCCGGCGACGACCTGGCGGTCAGGATCTCGGTGCCCGGGGGCAAGGACATGGCGAAGAAAACCCTCAACGCCCGCCTCGGCATCCTCGGCGGCATCAGCATCCTCGGCACCACCGGCATCGTGCGCCCCTTCTCCACCGCGGCCTGGCGTGCCAGCGTGGTGCAGGCGATCGAGGTCGCCGTAGCGCAGGGGCAAAGCACACTGGTGTTGACCACCGGCGGGCGCACCGAGAAATGCGCCATGCGCAGCTTCCCCGAACTCGACGAGGCCTGCTTCGTGCAGTTCGGCGACTTCGTCAAGGCGGCCTTCACCACCGCGATCCAGCACGGCGCGCAGCACATCGTGCTGGGCGCCATGGTCGGCAAGCTGACGAAGATCGCCCAGGGCCTGTCGGTGACGCATGCCTGGCGGGAGGAAGTCGATCGCGCGCTGATCGCCGAGGCCGCGCTGGAGGTCGGCGCCCCGCCGGCCCTGGTCGCCGAGATCCGCGCGGCGGAGACCGCCCGCTTCGCTGCGGAGCACCTGGCCGCGCGCGGTCTTGCCGTCGCCTTCCACCGCGCCCTCGCCGAACGTGCGATCCGCAGCCTGCGCACCCGCTACCCCGGCCCGCACCGGCTGACCGTGCTCGCCTGCAACTTCGAGGGGGAGCCGATCGTGACCGTCGAGGACGGTGGCCGTACGCCTCCGATCACCGCCACGGCTACCTCACTTCTCCCCCCTCGCTCGGCCCCGGACACGGCCCCCGGTCCGGCCCGCGACGAAACGTACTGAAGCACGCACACGATGTCCGAACACATGCCCTCCACCCCGCCTTCCACCCCGCCCCCGAGCTCGCACTGCAGCGTCGTCGGCATCCTCGACGACGGCTGGCCAGGCCTCTCCGATGCGGCACGCGCGCGCATCGCCACCGCAGGCTGCGTGATCGGAGCCGCGCGCACCCTGGAATTGGTCGCTGCACACCTCGGCCCACATTCGGCGTGCCACAAAATGGACGGCGCCTTCTCCCGCCTCCCCGGCTGGATCGAGGCCGCACGCAGCGCCGGCGCCCACAGCGTCGTGCTCGCCACCGGCGACCCGCTGTGCCACGGCATCGCCGCCAATCTGATCGACAAGCTCGGCGCGGACGCGGTGGAGGTGCTGCCCGCCCCCTCCACGCTGCAACTGGCGTGCGCGCGCCTGCGCCTGCCGTGGCAAGACGCGTGCATCGCCTCCTGCCACGGCGCCGATGCCGGCGAGTGGGTGGCTGCCCCGCCACAGTCCGGCCCGCCGCAAACCGACCCGCTGCAACCCACCCCCGTCCAGCCGGGTCCGCCGCCCTCCTCCCCCAGCCCGGCGCACGGGCTCTACCGCCTCGTGCGCGCAGTCGCCGAGCACGCACTGGTGCTCGCCTTCACCAGCCCGGCCAACCGCCCCGACCGCGTCGCCCGTGCCCTGCTGGCCGCTGGCTACGGCGATCGGGGCAGCGGGGAGGAGGTCCGCCTCTCGGTGGTCGCGCGCCTGTGCCTGGACGACGAAGCGGTGTTCCACGCACTGCGCCTGGAGGAGGCCGCCGTACAGCGTTTCCCCGAGCCCAATGTCGTCGCGATCGAGCGCCGCCCGCTCGCCACCGCAGATGCGCGCTCCGACGCGCTGCCCGTGTCCACACCGGTATTCGGCCTCGACGACCTCGACTACGTGCAGCGCAGCCCGGAGAAGGGCCTGATCACCAAGCTCGAGGCGCGCGCGGTCTCCCTCGCCCGGCTCGCACTGCGCGCCGACAGTCTGGTGTGGGACATCGGCGCCGGCGCCGGCTCGGTGGGCCTGGAGGCCAGCCGCATCGCACACCACGGCCATGTGTGGGCGATCGAGAAAAACGCCGCCGACGCCGCCAACGCCCGCCACAACGCCCGCCGCCTGCGGGCGAGCAACTACAGCCTGTTCGAGGGCAAGGCGCCGGCCGGGCTCGATGCCTGGCCCGACCCGGACGCGGTCTTCATCGGCGGCTCGGGGGGCGAACTGGCCGAGCTGATCACCCTCGCCCTGAAGCGCCTGAAACCCGGCGGTCGGCTGGTGATGAACTTCGTCACCGTAGAGAACCTCGCCACCGCCACCACCACGCTCGATGCCAACGCCACCGCCTGGGCGCTCACCCTGCTCTCGGCCGCGCGCAGCCAGCCCATCCTCGACATGCACCGCCTCGCTGCACAGAACCCGGTGTGGATCCTCACCGCCTGCAAGGAGACTTCCCGATGAACGCTACCCCACCCGCCCCACGCTTCGGTCGCCTGATCGGCGTCTCGCTCGGCCCGGGCGACCCGGAACTGATCACCCGCCGCGGCTGGACAGCCCTGCAGTCGGGCGCGCGCTGGGCGTATCCGGTCAAGAAGGCGGCGGAACACTCCTACGCCCTCGACATCGCCCGTCGCGGCGGGCTCGACATTCCGGACGATGCCGTCGAGCTCGTATTCCCGATGACGCGGGACGCCGAGGCGCTGGCCCGGGCCTGGGCGCGCGCCGCCGCACGGACGGTGCAGCTGCTCGCCGAAGGCCGCGATCTCGTGTTCCTGGTCGAGGGCGACGCCTCCACCTACTCCACCTTCCGCCACCTTGCGCGCGCGGCGCGCGAGCTCGCACCCGAGATCGAGGTGGCCACCATCGCCGGAGTCAGCTCCTTCTCCGCGGCCGCGGCACTCGCCGACGTGGCACTCGCCGAAGAGGACGAGACGGTGGCCGTGATCCCCGCCGCCTACGGCACCGCCGTCATCGACCACCTGCTCGACGAGTTCGATACGCTGGTGCTGATGAAGGTGAAGCCGTTGCTCGACGAGGTGATCGCACTGCTCGAGCGCCGCGACCTGCTCGCCACGAGCTGCTTCATCGAGAAGGCCGGCGCCCCCGGCGAGCGCGTGGTGCGCGATGTCATCCGCCTGCGCGGCGAGACGGTCAATTACCTGTCTCTACTGCTGGTACAGAACCCCAAGCGCCCACGGGGTGAACTTCGCCGCGGCTGCCGCCAGCGTGCCGAACGCGCGGCGGCACAATCGGGCGCATCGGCGCACACTACCGAAACGGCCGTTGAAGCCGCAATGGAAGGCGCCGCACCGTGAGCGCGGGCATTCGACCGCAGGCGCGCGCCTACCCAGCACCGGCAGACACCGGTGCACCAAACCCCTGCGCCCTCCTCCCCTTTCCGCCCGACCGCCTGGCGGTGGTCGCGATCACCCGCCACGGCATCACGCTCGCCGGCCGCGTGATCGCCGCACTTCCCGGCGCCCAGATGTTTGCGCCGCAGAAGTACGGCGCCGAGGCCCGGTCTGCCGCCCCCGGCGCCTTCACCTGCTACGAGGGCAAGGTCGGCGCGCAGGTGCCGGCGCTGTTCGCACATTTCGACGGCCTCATCGCCATCGTCTCGCTCGGCGCGGTGGTGCGCCTGATCGCCCCCCACCTTCAGGACAAGGAGAACGACCCCGGCGTAGTCGTGCTCGACGAGGCCGCGCGCTGGGCGATCCCGGTGCTGTCCGGCCATCTCGGCGGCGCCAACGCGATCGCCGCCGCGCTGCAGGCGGCGATCGGCGCCACCCCGGTGCTGACCACGGCCTCGGACGCACGCGGAACACTGGCGGTGGATCTGCTTGGCCGCGAGCTCGGCTGGAGCCTTGAGGCCAGCCACGACGAGCTCGTGCGCGCGAGCGCGGCGATGGTGAATGACGAAGCGGTGGCGCTGGTACAGGAAGCCGGCCGCCGCGACTGGTGGCCGAGCCACGCCAACGGCCGCAGCGGACCGCTACCGGCAAACCTGCACTGCTTCGACCGCCTGGAAGAAATCGAGCCCGAGCGCTTCGGCGCCGTGCTGTGGATCGCCCAGCGCGCGCTGCCGGCGGCCTACGAGGCACGCCTGGCGGGCAAGCGGGTGATCTATCGCCCAGGCGTCGAGCAAGCATGAGCCATCCGCCGTCACAAGGCGGCACGTCCCCTGCCGGGCTCGCGCCGAGCGCAACGGGCCCGGGCCGAGGCACTCCCGAACGCGCCGCCAGCCTCCCGGTATGCGTGGCGCTCGGCCTCGGCTGCGACCGCGGCACGCCGGCGGAGACGATTGCGCAGGCGGTGGCCGAGGCCCTGGCGCAGGCGGCCGCCCGGCTCGGGACATCCGAGCTCGAGGTCGCCGCCGTAGCCAGCATCACGATCAAGGCCGACGAGCCGGGTCTGCTCGAAGTCGCCGCTGCCGCGGGCTGGGCGCTGCGCTTCCACGAAGCGGAACGCCTGGCCAATGTCCCCGTCCCCAACCCGTCCGAGACCGTGCGCAAATACACCGGAACGCCCTCAGTGTCCGAGGCCGCTGCGCTGCTCGCGGCCGGCACCTCGCTCGCCGCCGACCCCGGCGCGCTGCTCGTCGAAAAACACCGGCTGCGCGGCCCCGACGGCCGCAACGCCACCGTCTCCATTGCAAGGATGCCCCGATGAACGCCCCCGAACCTCTCCGCCCCGCCGTCCCCGGTGGCCGCATCATGCTCGTAGGCCTTGGCCCCGGAGCGCATGAACATCTCACCGCCCGCGCCCGCGCCGCGATCGCCGAGGCCGACACCGTGATCGGCTACGTCACCTACATCCGCCTGGTCGCCGAGCTTCTCGAGGGCAAGGAGGTGATCAAGAAGTCGATGACCGAGGAGCTCGACCGTGCCATCGAGGCGCTGGAACGCGCCCGCCAGGGGCGCAAGGTCGCGCTGATCTCATCGGGCGACGCCGGCGTCTACGGCATGGCCGGCCCCACCTTCGAGGTGCTTTTCCAGGCCGGATGGACACCCGGCTCGGGCATCGAGGTCGAGATCGTGCCCGGCGCCTCGGCGCTGAACACCTGCGCCGCACTGGTCGGCGCACCGCTGACGCACGATTTCTGCGCGATCTCGCTCTCGGACCTGCTCACGCCCTGGCCCACGATCGCACGCCGCCTGGACGCCGTCGCCTACGCCGACTTCGTAGTCGCGCTCTACAACCCCAAGAGCGGGCGGCGCACAGGGCAGATCCGCGAAGCACAGCGCATCTTTCTGCGCCATCGTGCCCCGGAAACGCCGGTCGCCATCGTGAAGTCGGCCTATCGGCCGAAGCAGCGCATCGAGCTCAGCACCCTCGCACGCATGGCCGAGGCCGACATCGGCATGCTCACCACGGTGCTGATCGGCAACGCCAGCACCTTCGTGCGCGAGGGCCTGATGGTCACCCCGCGCGGCTATGCCAACAAGTACGCGGTCGACGCCGGCGCACGCGCTACCCGCGACGGCGAGCACTCCGGGCATTCGCTGTCGACGGGCCTCGACGGCTGGCTGGAAGCCATCCGCGCCAGCGGACGCAGCGCAGCCGAGCTCGCCGCCGAGTACCACCTGCCGGAATACTACGTGTGCAGCGCACTGGTCAACGATGCAACGGGCGGCTGAGCTTCTCACGCTCGCCCGAGTGCACGGAGACGAGACCGCCGAGACCGCCTCGCATACGCACTCCATGCGTACTCCATACGCACCGGTATGGGCAGGACGTATAATCCATGACCACAGCACAACAACAGAAACCGGAGCACGATCATGACCGAAGCGCAGGCCCTCTACGACAACAAGCGCATGACGCCCACCGACGCTGCAGGCCTGATCCGCAACGGTGACACCATCGTCGTGCCCACGGGCGTGGGCGAGCCGCCCGCACTGCTGCACGCCCTTTCGGAGCGCCGCCGCGAACTGCGCGACGTCGCGGTGAGCCAGATCCTGCCGCTGCGCAGGTTCGCCTACTTCGACCCGGACACGCGCGCGAACGTGCGTCACGACGCCTACTTCTTCGGCGGCGCATCCCGCCCGGGCGGCCAGGCGGGCTGGATAGACTACGTGCCGGCCTATTTCTCCGAGCTGCCAATGTTGCTCGACCGCGGCCTGCTGCCGGCCGAGGTGGTCGTGTCGATGGCCTCGCCGATGGACGAACACGGCTATTTCAGCCTGTCGCTCGCGCCCGACTACACCATGGCGGCAGTCCGCCGCGCACGCGTGGTGCTGCTCGAGGTGAATCCGAACGTACCCTTCGCCAACGGCGACTGCCTGGTGCACATCTCCCAGGTCGCGGGCGTCGTGGAGAGCGAGGACGCGCTGTTCGAAGTCGGCCTGCCCGAGATCGGCTCGGTGCAGGAAGCGATCGGCAAATACGTCGCTGACCTGATCGACGACGGTGCCACGCTGCAGATCGGCTACGGCGGCATTCCGGACGCGGTGGTGATGCAGCTCAAGCACAAGCACGACCTCGGCATCCACACCGAGATGCTCGGCGACGGCATCCTGTCGCTGATCGAAGCCGGCGCGGTCACCAACCGCAGGAAGACCTTCATGCCGGGCAGGACGGTGGCCACCTTCGCGCTCGGCTCGCACCGCCTGTACCGCACCATGCACCGCAACCCTGGCATCGAGATGCATCCGGTGGATTTCACCAACGACCCCTACGTCGCCGCGCGCAACGACAATCTGTGCGCGATCAACGCCACCATGCAGATCGACCTGATCGGCCAGTGTGGCTCGGAGAGCCTGGGCCACCTGCCCTACTCCGGCACTGGCGGCCAGGTGGATTTCGTACGCGCAGCCAACCGCTCGAAGGGCGGCAAGGCCTTCATCGTGCTGCCGTCCACCGCGAAAGGCGGCACCGTGTCACGCATCGCGCCGGTGCTGTCGCCTGGCACGCACGTCACCACGAGCAAGAACGACATCAACTACGTGGTGACCGAGTACGGCGTGGCGCAATTGCGCGGCAAGACCGCGAAACAGCGCGCCGAAGCGCTGATCGGCATCGCGCATCCGGACTTCCGCGGCGAACTCCGGGAAGCTGCGCGAAAGATGAGTCTGCTGTAAGCCCTCGAGCGGGGAGCACGAATCGAGCACCCCGCCCTGTGGGCGCGGGATTGCCTGCTCAGAGAATGACCGTGATCTCCTCGCGGCGCACCAGCTCGGCGCCGAAGGTCAGCGCGTCGAGCTGCAGTGCGTCGCGTGCGGTCACGATGCCGAGCGGGTGGCGGCTGGCGTCGATGATCGGCACATGGCGCACACCGTTCTCGTACATCAGGTGCAGCGCATGACCGAAAGGCTTGTCCTCGGTCAGCGTCACAGGGTTGTGCGTCATGACTTCGCCCACCGGCGTGATGTCGGCATCGATGCCGGCCGCCAGCACACGGAAGGCGGCGTCACGCTCGGTAAAGATGCCGGTGAGCACCCCATGCTCGGTGACCACGGCCGCGCTGCGCTGCAGCGCATCCATCTGGCGCACCACCTCGCGCACCGGGGTTTCGGCGGGCACGCTGACGAAGGGACGATCGGAAAGAATCTGATGAATCGGACGGCTTGGCATGATCTGTCTCCTGATGCTTGTAGTTGGACTGCACGGAACCCCAAGCTTCAATCGTGCCAGCTTCGAGCCGCCGCACCTGGCTCTCCAGTCGGAAGCCAAGCGCCTGTTCTAGCGCATCTTTCTTTCAGCATCGTGACAGCGGGGCACGCCCGCTGCGGCGTGCGCCCACCGCATCACCGTCCCCATCAGGGTGCATCGCCCCCCTCGCCTGCACCATCCGCGGGCATCGCGGCTTTCGCGCGCGCCATCGGCTCGCCCATGCGCACTGACGCACCCGGCGCCCAGTCGGCACCGAAACGCAGCACGTCCTTCGGGAACAGCATCACCACCGTCGAACCCAGCAGGAAGCGGCCCATCTCGGCCCCCTTCTCCAGCACTACCGCGCCTTCTGCATAGCTGCGCTTCTCGATCGTCGGCTGGCGCGGCGGATTGACCACCCCATGCCAGGCAGTCGCCATGCTGCCGACCACCGTTGCGCCCACCAGCACCATCACGAAGGGACCGAACGCACCCTCGAACACGCACACCACGCGCTCATTGCGTGCGAACAACCCCGGCACGCCGCGTGCGGTCGCCGGATTCACCGAAAACAGCTCGCCCGGCACGTAGATCATCTGCGTGAGCCGGCCGGCGCAGGGCATGTGGATGCGATGGTAGTCGCGCGGAGACAGGTAGATCGTGGCGAAGTCGCCGTTCTCGAAGCGCTCGGCCAGCGCGCGGTCACCGCCGACCAAGGCGGTGGTGGAATAGAAGTGGCCCTTGGCCTGGAAGAGCTGGTCGAACTCGATCGGCCCGAACTGGCTGATCGCGCCATCCACCGGGCAGACGAAATCCGCATCCGCCAGCGGCCGCACACCATCGCGCAGCGGCCGGGTGAAGAACGCGTTGAAACTCGGGAAGCTGGCCGGATCCGGATTGGCCGCCTCGGCCATGTTCACGCCGTAGCGCTTCACGAACCAGCGGATCACCGCAGTCGTCGCTGCGCCCCCCTCTAGACCGGCGAACTTGCCGGCAAGCTGGGTGAGCAGGCGTTTGGGCAGCGCATATTGAAGCGCAACGGTGAGACGTTCGGACACGGCAGGATCCTGAATGATGTGCGGGCGATTCACGCGTGGGACGCGATTATACCGGCCACGTTCCTGCACACCGGCAATGAAATACCCTGTCGCGATTGGCCTGATGATCGCGGCGCCGCCGACGATGCCGCATCCTCACGCCAGCAACAAGGAGGCCGCAATGCCCCACAGCATCAGCGCAACCAGCGCATCCAGCACGCGCCAGGCCACCGGCTTGGCGAACAGAGGGGCAAGCAGGCGGGCGCCGTAGCCAAGCAGCACGAACCAGACGATGGACGCAGTGATCGCACCGGCTGCGAAGAGCGGGCGCAGATCATCGGCCTGCTGGCTGCCGATCGAACCGAGCAGCACCACGGTGTCGAGGTACGCATGCGGGTTGAGCAGGCTGAAGCCGGCAGCTGCGAGCAGGGCCTGCCCGCGCGACATGCGCTTGTGTTCGGCGAAGTCCATCACCCGCCCGCCGCGCAGCGCCGAGACCAGCGAGCGGCCGCCATACCACAGCAGGAAGGCCGCACCGCCATAGCGTGCCACCGCCATCAAGTCGGGGTTGGCGACGAAGAGTCCGCCCAGGCCGGCGATGCCCACGCCGATCAGCAGCATGTCGCACAGGGCCGACACGCTCACCGTCAGCAGCACATGCTCGCCCCGCAGCCCCTGGCGCAGCACATGGGCGTTCTGCGCGCCGATCGCCATGATCAGGCCGAGGGTGAGGATGAAACCGTTGAGGTAGACGTTGCTCATGAGGCATTCCGTTGTTGTTTTCAGCGCGGCGGCAGACACCCGCACAGGCGCAGGCTCGTGCACGAATGTCGCAGGTGCGATCGCTGAAACGATAGGCGCAAACCAGCTCTTCATTAAGTAGAATCGATTAATTTCACTTTCAAGCAAAATTCCTAATGATCGACCACCGCCTGCTTGCCTTCGAGGCCGTGCTGCAGGAAGGCAGCTTCGAGCGCGCCGCACGCCGCCTGGCACTCACCCAGTCCGCGGTGTCGCAGCGGGTGAAACTGCTCGAGGCCGAGCTCGGCCAGGTGCTGCTGGTGCGCAGCAAGCCGGTGCGGCCAACACCTGCGGGACGCCGTCTGCTGCCCTATCTGGCGCAGTTGCGACTGATGGAGGCCGAAGCACGCAGGGCGCTCGCGCCGCGCCAGACCCACGGCCCCCTGCGCCTGGCGGTGGGCGTCAATGCCGATTCGCTGGCAACCTGGTTCATCAGCGCCGTCGCCGAGGTGGTCAAGGACGAGGGCATCGTGCTCGAATGCGTGGTGGATGATCAGGACCACACCCACGCGCTGCTCGCCGACGGCGAGGTGCTGGGCTGCGTCTCCACCCGCGCCGACCCGATGCGCGGCTGCGCCGCCCGGCGGCTGGGCACCATGCCCTACCTGTGCGCGGGCGCGCCCGGGTTCCGCGCACGCTGGTTCCCGCGCGGGCTGACGCGGACGGCACTGTCGAAGGCGCCCGCGATCGTGTTCGGTCGTCATGACGACATGCACGAAGCCTTCCTGCAGCGCCACTTCGGCCTGGACGCCGGACAGTATCCGCACCACGTCGTACCCTCCTCCGAGGGTTTCATGGCCTTCGCAGTCGCGGGGCTCGGCTACGGCTTCATCCCCGAGATCCAGGCACGCGGGCATCTGGCACGCGGCGAACTCGTGGACCTGGCGCCAGAGCGCGAGGACGTGGTGCTTTACTGGCACCACTGGCAGGTGCAGTCGCCAGTGATGGCGAGCCTCGCGAACGCGATCGCCGACGCCGCCGGCACGGCCTTGCGGCCTCCCCCCGCCAACGGCTAGACGCCGCCGGCAACCGCATCAGCGCGTGCGCGATCAGCCGCCGAACAGGCCCGCCGCCACCAACGGATTCGAGGGAAACCAGAAATGCACGTACGAGGCGGTGATCGAGCCGCAACGATAGATCGCCTCGCCCTCCCCACCCTCAGGTCGTTGCGCATGGAGCCAGGGCGCCAGCGGGGTCTCCGTTTTCGAGTAGTGGAAGGTGTGGCCGGTGATCCGGCCCTGCGGCAGATCGACCTGCTGCATGCCCAGCGCGGCAAGCCGCTTCTGCATCACCGCGCGGCCGGGCAGCAGGCCGCCAAAGCCATGCGCAGCGCCGGCCTTGTCGACGACGGTCTCGAGCAGGCTCATCAACCCGCCGCACTCCGCAAGCACCGGCCTGCCGGCAGCAACGTGTGCGCGCAGACTCGCCCAGAAGCGCGTATTCGCGGCCAGCCTCTCGCCGTGGAGTTCCGGGTAACCGCCTGGCAGCCACACCGCATCGCAGCGCGCCGGCAGCGTCTCGCCGGCCAGCGGCGAAAAGAAGGCGAGTTCCGCGCCCAGCGCAAGCAGCGTGTCCACGTTGGCCGGGTAGATGAAGCCATAGGCCGCATCGCGCGCAATTGCGATGTGCTTGCCGCCGAGCAGGGGCGGAACTGCCGGCGCGGAGACCGCAGGAAACTCAACCGCCGGCGGCAGTTCGGCGGCGCCCGTGGCCTGAAGGTGGTCGGCCAGGAGGTCGAGCCGCTCGCCCAGGTCGGTGATCTCGTCGGCCTGCAGCAGGCCGAGATGACGCTCCGGCAGCGCCGCGTCCGCGTCGCGCATCACAGCACCGAACCAGCGCATGCCCTCGGGCAGCGACGCACGCAGCATTTCGGCATGGCGCGCGCTGCCAACATGGTTGGCAAGCACACCGGCAAAGGGCAGACCGGGCAGGTAGTGCGCCAGTCCGTAGGCCACGGCGCCGAAGGTCTGCGCCATCGCACGCGCATCGATCACCGCCATCACCGGGATGCCGAAACGGCGCGCGATGTCTGCACCCGAGGGGGTGCCGTCGTAGAGGCCCATCACGCCTTCGACCAGGATCAGGTCGCACTCGCGCGCAGCGGCGTGCAGCCGCCAGGCGATATCGGTTTCGCCGCACATGCCGAGATCAACGTTGTGTACCGGTGCGCCGCTTGCCACCGCGTGAATCTGCGGATCGAGGAAATCCGGCCCGCACTTGAACACCCGCACCCGCCTGCCCAAGCGGGCGTGCAGGCGGGCGAGCGCGGCGGTGACGGTGGTCTTGCCCTGGCCGGAGGCGGGTGCAGCGACAAAGAGCGCCGGGCACTGGACGGCCCCAGCCCCGCCACGAGCATGGGAACCGTCCGGCGCGCGATCTCCCCGCGCGGCGGGGCTCATCGCCTCATCACGGCTGGGCGCGCCCACGGCACTCAAGCCTCGCCCTTCCCATGCACCACCGCGCAACCAGCGTGCGGTAACGGCGAGGCCTTGGGCTGGTCTTCCGGTTCGAACCACGCGAGCTTGGGGTAGAGCCCGACGACGCTGCCGACCACTGTCAGCGAGGGCGGGCGCACCCCCTCTTCCAGGACGCGCTGCGGCAGGGTGGCGAGGTCGGCCACCACCACGCGCTGGGCGTGGGTGGTACCGCGCTCGATCACGCCCGCGGGCGTGCTCGGCGACAAGCCGTGCGCAATGAACTGCGCACAGATGTCGGCCAGGCGCGAGATACCCATGTAGATCACCACGGTCTGTTGCGGGCGCGCGAGCATCGGCCAGTCCAGATCGAGCTTGCCCTCCTTGAGGAAGCCAGTGGCGAACACCACCGACTGCGCATGCTCGCGATGCGTCAGCGGAATGCCCGCATAGGCGGCGACACCTGCCGCCGCAGTGACACCGGGAATCACTTCGACATGGATGCCGGCATCCACCAGCAGCTCCATCTCCTCGCCCCCACGACCAAAGATGAAAGGGTCGCCGCCCTTCAGGCGCACCACCCGCTTACCTTGCTTCGCCAGCTTGAGCAGCAGCAGATTGATCTCGTCCTGCGGCAGCGAATGGTCGGCGGCTTTCTTGCCGACATAGATGCGCTCGGCTTCGATCGGCGCAAGGTCGAGAATGGCCGGACTGACGAGGTTGTCGTAGACGATCGCATCCGCGCCCGCGACCAGGCGCGCGCCACGCAAGGTGAACAGCTCCGGGTCCCCCGGACCTGCGCCCACCAGGTAGACACAGCCCGGCAGGGGGCCGGGACGATGAACCGCGAGATCGGGAACTGCCATGCTTACCACTCCATGCCGGGCATTGCCTTCACCCCTGCGGAGAAGGCGTGCTTGACCGGCGCCATGTCGGTGACGGTGTCGGCGGCCTCGGCCAACGCGAGCGGCGCCCCGCGGCCGGTGACCACCACGTGCTGCATCGGCGGGCGGGCGCGCAGATCGGCAAGCACCCGCTCGAGGTCGAGATACTGGTACTTCAGCGCGATATTCAGCTCATCCAGCACCACGAGGCCGAAGACCGGATTCTGAAGCATTTCGCGCGCCACCGCCCAGGCTGCTTCAGCCGCAGCGACGTCGCGGGCGCGGTCCTGCGTTTCCCAGGTGAAACCCTCGCCCATCACGTGCCAGCGCACCCCCGGCTGCTTGCGGAAAAAGGCCTCCTCGCCGGTATCCGACCGCCCCTTGATGAACTGCACCACCCCCACCTGCATGCCATGGCCAAGCGCGCGCGCCACCAGGCCAAACGCAGCGCTGGATTTGCCCTTGCCGTTGCCGGTATTGACCAGCAGCACGCCACGCTCCGCCTGCGCGGTGGCGATCTTCTCATCGACGACGTTCTTCTTGCGCACCATGCGGGCGTTGTGGCGGGTGTCGCGGTCGGGGGACTGGGTCATGTGGTTGTTCTCCTGTTCGTAGTCGGTGAGCCCGGCAGCAACGACGGGCATGCCGCGAGCGGGTCGCGAAGCATCTGATCGGGTCCGTTGTCGGTATGGTCGATAAACATGGAAGATCGGGAATACCGATCAGGGTTCTGGGCCAGGGCCTGCGCTCAATCCGGCAAAAACACCGCCCGCCCCGCGTGCTCGATCCGCCGCAGCGGGTGGCCGAAGGCCTGGCCGAGCAGGTCGGCACGCAGCACGGTGTCGCGATCGCCGGCGATCACGCCCCCGCGGCCGTCGAGCAGGATGATGTGGTCGGCGTAGCGTGCGGCGAGGTTGATGTCGTGCAGCACCAGCACACTGCCGCGCCCGGCGCCCTGCTCGCGCACCAGACGCTGGAAGAGTTCGAGTGTGGCGATCTGGTGATGCAGGTCGAGGTGATTGAGCGGCTCGTCGAGCAGGAACAGGCGCGGCGCCTGCGTGAGCAGGGTGGCGATCGCCACACGCTGGCGCTCGCCACCGGACAGCGTCTGCACGTCCCGCTGCTCGAAGCCTGTCAGTTCCACCGCCTCCAGCGCCCTGCGCGCGATCGCCACATCCTGCGGCCCCTCCCAGCCCCAGCGCCCAAGGTGAGGATGGCGCCCAACGAGTACGGTCTCGAGCACACCCGCGGCAAAAGGGTCGGGTTGCTGCTGGGCGAGCAGGCCGCGAAAACGTGCCGCCTCCAGCGTCGGCCAGGCGGCGTAGGGCAGGCCGCCGATGCGCACCTCGCCCACCGTGGGTTCGCGCAGCCCGGCCAGCGTGTGCAGCAGCGTGGTCTTGCCAGCGCCGTTGGGGCCGAGCAGCACCAGGCATTCACCCGCGGCCAGGCTGAGGCTGAACTCGCAGCATAGCCATCGCTCGCCCACCTTGAGCGCGAGGCGTTCGGCCTCGAGCAGCGGAGCCGCATCCTCCGGCAGGGGGCGACGGGCAGCGTTCATCGTGTGCTGCGCGGGCTGCGCGAGAGCAGGAACAGGAAGACCGGCACGCCGATCAGCGCGGTGAGCACGCCCACCGGCAACTGCTGCGGTGCCATCACGGTGCGCGCAGCGGTGTCGGCCAGGGTCAGCAGGGTGCCCCCCGCGAGCGCCGCAGCGGGGATCAGCACACGCTGGTCGTTGCCCAGTGCGAGCCGCACCAGGTGCGGCACGATCAGGCCGACGAAGCCCACCGAGCCGAGCAGCGTCACCGCGGTCGCAGTCAGCAGCGAAGCGAGCACGTACAGCGCGATGCGCAGATGCCCCACCTGTACGCCCAGCGCCCGCGCGGAGAGTTCACCGCGGGCGAGCACGTTGAGGTCGCGCGCAAACGGCAACACGACCACCAGCGCCAACGCCAGCACCACCAGCGCCGGCCACGGCCGCGCTGCTGCGCTCGCATCGCCCATCATCCAGAACAGCATGGACATCACGCGTGTGTCAGGCGCGAGCGCAAGCATCAGCGAGACCGCGGCGCCACAGCCAGCCGCGACGATGACGCCTGTCAGCAACAGCCGCGTCTGCGTCCAGCTACCGTCACCGTGTGCCAGACCGAAGACGACGAGCATCGCGGTGAGCGCGCCGACGAAGGCGGAGGCGTCCACCCAGAACGCAGCCGCCCCGAGCGTGATCGCCCCCAGCGCACCCACCGCCGCACCGCCCGAAATGCCGAGGATGTAGGGGTCGGCCAGCGGGTTGCGCAGCAAGACCTGCATGAGGGCACCCGCGGTGGCGAGCAGGCCACCGCAGGCGAAGGCAGCAAGGGCGCGGGGGAGGCGGAGCTCGCGGATCACGGTCGCATTCATACCGTCCGCGCCGGTAAGCGCACCCAGTACGTCGGCGGTCCCCACCGGCAGCCCCCCGGCGACCAGCGCCAGGAGCAGCGCAAGCGCCCCCGCCAGCAGCAGGACCACGGCGATCGCCAGCGGCGATCGCGTGCGGCGCATGGCTGGACTCACGCGCGACTCCCCACGTAGCGCGATTGCAGGCATCGGCGATCAGTGCATGGCGTAGCGCAGTGCCACGAAGACGCTCCGGCCCTGTGTTCCGTACCCCTTGGCAAGTTCGTAGTCCTTGTCGAGCAGGTTGTTGGCGCGAACTTCCACACTCCAGTCAGGCGCCACGGCGTAGTGCACGTACGCATCGACCAGGCCATAGCCCCCCATGCGACCGGCAGGGGCATTGGGCACCCGATCATAACGCGGCCCTTTCCCATTCCACTCCACGCCCCAGGTCCATGCGCCTGCAAGCCTTTCCAGCGCAAGCGCACCGCTGATGCGCGCACGACGGCCGAGCTCGTCGCCGGTTTGCCGATCCTCCGCATCGAGCAGGTCGACGCTGGCACGCACGCGATACTGCCCGAGCATGGCACCCAGGCTCGCTTCCACCCCCTCGATGTCTGCCCGGCCGACGTTCGCCGCCACACCGCTGCTCCAATCGATCAGGTTTCGGATGCGATTGTTGAAGTAGGTCAGCCCCAGGCTGAGGTCATTGCGCTCCCAGGCCACACCGATCTCGCGATTGAGCGCCTCCTCCGGCTTGAGCGCCGGATTCCCGCCGAAGCAACCCCACACCGGATAGCACTCTACGGGGTAATAGAGATCATTGAAGGTCGGTGCCTTGAACGCATTGCCGATGCTTGCATGGACGCGCCACTCCGGCGTGATCTCGTAGCCGTAGGCCGCTGTTCCGGTGGTCTTGCTGCCGAACTGGGAATTGCGGTCGTGACGTGCATTGAGTTGCACGCGGTGGCGATCGAACTCGCCGCCCCAGCCGAGCAGGAAGGCGTTCATATGGCGCCGGGTCCTCTCGTAGTGGGTCGTCGTCTGCACGCGCTGCTGCAGGAACTCGTAGGCCGCCATCAAGGAGCCGCCACCGAGCGCAATATCGTGCTGCCAACTCAATTGACGCTGTGTCGTGTCGAAGCGGGAACGCGCGCCGGCATTCGACTGGTTCTCGAGCGCATCGACGCCATGGCCGAAACGCAGGGTGCTGACCCAATCGGACGAATGCTGCTTGCGCAGATACATGCCATAGGATTCCGCGCGTTTGTCCAGATGGGAATCGAAGGGCTGAGCTGCGTCATACCAGTTGCGCATGTCGGAATACAGCACATTGGCACCAATTTCGTCGTTGCCGCCCAGGTCCAGCGCCAGCGAGGCGCTGAGGTAATCCTCGCGGAAACCGTCGTCGTCGCGGTCGTTCACGGACAGCACCGGCGTGCGCGCATTAAAGCCGTCGCTGCGCTCATGCCCAGCGGTCACGCTATAGCGCAGGACACCCGCACCGCCAGCCAGCGTGGCGCTGGCTTCACGTGCGCCGTCGCTGCCGGCACCCACGCGCGCCGAGGGGTGGAAGCCCTCCTTGCCCTTGCGGGTGAACACCTGGATCACGCCGCCCAGCGCATCCGCACCATAAAGTGCGCTGCCGGGGCCGCGCAGGATCTCGATGCGCTCAACGATCTCGAGCGGGATGGTCTCCAGCACCGGCGAGCCGCTGGTCGCCGAGCCGATGCGGACACCGTCCACAAGCAACAGCGTATGCCCGGCGTTGGCGCCGCGAATATAGACGCTTCCGCTCGATCCAGGGCCGCCATTGCGTGCCATCTGCACCCCCGGCCGCGACGCCAGCAGGCCGAGCAGGCTCGAATGACCGGCACGGGCAATCTCGTCACGTTCGATCACGTCGACGCTCGCGAGCGCGGCATCTGCACTGACCGGCTGACGGGTGGCCGTGACGACCACATGGCCCAACTGGGCATCGGCGGCATGAACGGCCGGCAGGGTGAAACAGCACAGCGCGCCAGCCGAAGCCAGCGCGGAGAAGCGGATATTCATCGTAGGGCTCTCCCTTCGCCACACCGTGCGTCCCCGCACGCCATGGCAACTTCACATGGACGCACCACGAGGCAGGTAGAACCGAAGAGAGCAAGACAAACCGCGCCCGTCGCCGCCACCCCGCGGCACATCCGCCATTCCGCGTTCCGGCCGGTCTCCGGGCTCGTGCGCTGTGCCGGCCTGATGGCCGGACGGGTGAGTCGCCTTCCCGGGAATGTTCCCAGTGGCTGCAGGACACACCTTGCGCGCACTTACCGTTGCGGGGGCAGCACAGGCATTGCGGCCTCGTTTGCGAAGGGCCGCGCACCTGTTTCCCGTTTAACCCTGGGCGAGATACGCCCGCGGGCACCGATAACGCGTTGCCCCTTCCGGGGCAGTGGGGGCGGATGATACCGTACGAGGCGGTATCGTGCACTGCAAAAAGAATCCGCACGACGAGCGGAAAACCAAACCACGACAATGACATGTGAACTCATCCTCGGCGGCGCACGCTCCGGCAAGAGCCGTGAAGCCGAACGGCGCGCCGCCGGATCCGGACTTGCGGTGACGGTGATCGCCACCGCCGAAGCCCTCGACGACGAAATGGCCGCGCGCATCCGCCGCCACCAGGCCGACCGCCCCGCGGGCTGGCGTACGGTGGAGGCGCCCGTGGCGCTGGCCGATGCACTGCGCCGCGAAGCCGCACCCGATCGCTGTCTGGTGGTGGACTGCCTGACGCTGTGGGTCACCAACCTGCTGATCGACGCCGAGCACCTGCCACCCGGAGCCGACGCCGACGAGCTGCCGCGCTTTCGCCGCGAGCGCGAGAGACTGCTCGCCACCTTGCCCGCATTGCCCGGCCGCATTCTCCTCGTCGCCAACGAGGTTGGGCTGGGGCTGGTGCCCGAAACCCAGCTTGGCAGGCTGTTTCGCGACGAGGCCGGACGGCTCAACCAGGCAGTGGCCACCCTATGCAAACGGGTTGTCTTCGTCGCCGCTGGACTGCCGCTGGTGCTGAAGCAGGGCTAAACTGCAAGCCGCACGACATCCAGGACGGACGCGTGTGCTGCACTCCATGCGGCTGCGTAGCCCCCGTCCACGATGAACATCCCGTCCAACCGACCAAGCTTGTCACCATGAAACCCTTCGCCATCGTTCCGCCCGACCCGCTGCTGTCCGCCGCGCTGCAACACAAGATCGACCGCAAGACCAAGCCGCTCGGCGCGCTCGGGCGCCTGGAGCCGCTCGCACACCAGATCGGCCTCATCCAGCAGACGCTCACACCCGAGATCCGCCAGCCGCACATGGTGGTGTTCGCCGGCGATCATGGCGCGGCAAAGGCGGGCGTATCGGCCTTTCCGCAGGACGTCACCTGGCAGATGGTAGAGAACTTTCTCGCCGGCGGCGCCGCCATCAACGTGTTCAGCAAGCAGATGGGCTGGGGGCTCACCGTGGTCGATGCCGGGGTGAATCACGATTTCGGCAAACGCACCGGACTGATCGACGCGAAGATCGCGCCGGGCACCGCGAACTACATCGAACAGCCCGCAATGACGCCCGGCCAGCGCGACGCCGCCCTGCAGCGCGGCCGTGAACTCGCCCATGCGCTGGCGGACAACGGCTGCAACTGTGTCGCCTTCGGCGAGATGGGCATCGGCAACACGGCCTCGGCCTCGCTGATCACCCACTGCCTGGTGGGCGCGGCCCGCGACGGCGATCTGTACAGCGTGACCGGGCGCGGCACCGGGCTGGACGACGCCGGGCTGATCCGCAAGCGCCAGTTGCTGTCGCAGGCGCTCGAACGCGGCGGCCGACACCACGACGGGCTGGAGGTGCTGGCCCAGTACGGCGGCTTCGAGATTGCGATGATGGCCGGTGCAATGCTCGGTGCAGCGGAAAAGCGGATGCTGATCCTGGTTGATGGGTTCATCGTCACCTCCGCCCTGCTGGCTGCACATGCCATCGCCTGCAACGTGCTGTCTTACTGCATATTCGGGCACCGCTCGCAGGAGCCGGGGCACCGCGTGCAGCTCGACTATCTCGACGCCCAACCGCTGATGGAGCTCGACCTGCGCCTCGGCGAAGGCACGGGCGCCGCTCTCGCCCTGCCGCTGGTGCAGGCCGCGGTCAACTTCCTCAACGACATGGCAAGCTTCGAGTCGGCCGGGGTGAGCGACCAAGGTCCGGCGACCTAAGCGCGCAAACGGTTTTCACGCCCCCGGAACGCGGCCATGCGCGAGCAGTTCGCCCGCTTCTTCACCGCGCTGGGCTATTTCACCCGGCTGCCCGTGCCCGCCTGGGTGGAATGGGTGCCGGAGCGGCTCGCGCACGCCGCCGCATGGCTGCCGCTGGTGGGCTGGGTGGTGGGATGCGCCGGCGCCGCGGCGCTGCTCGTACTCACCTCGCTGCTGCCGGTCAGCCTCGCGGTCATTCTTTCGATGGCGCTCACCGTTCGCCTGACCGGTGCCCTGCATGAAGACGGCTTTGCCGACGCCTGTGACGGCCTCGGTGGCGGCTGGGAGAAGGCACAGATCCTCGCGATCATGAAGGACTCGCGCATCGGCAGCTACGGCGCCATCGCCATCGTGCTGATGCTGCTGGCCAAGGCCGCAGCGCTGATCGAGCTCGCTGCCATCTCGCCCACGACAGCCGCCGCCGCGTTGATCGCCGCGCACGCGCTGTCGCGCCTGGCTGCGGTCGGCGTGCTGCACGCCCTGCCCTACGCACGTGAGGACGACAGTGCCAAGGCGCGGACCGTGGCGAAGCGGCTGCCGCGCGGCGAGCTGGCATTCGCAACAGTCTTCGGCCTGCTGCCTCTGGCAGGGCTCGGCCTCGCGCCCGCGGCCGGGTCGCTGATCCTCGCCGCACTGGTCACGCTCTGGCTCGCCCGCCTCTTCCTGCGCCGCCTGGGCGGCCACACTGGCGACCTGCTCGGCGCGGTGCAGCAGGCGGCGGAGCTGGCGTGCTATATCGGGGTGCTCACCGCCATCGGCACCCCCTTGACCACCTGAAACCGCGCATGCAACTTCACCTCATCCGCCACCCCCGCCCCGCTGTCGAGCCCGGCACCTGCTACGGGCAGACCGATCTCGGCCTGGCCGAATGCCCTGCCGAGGTCGCCGCCCGCCTGCGGCCGCTGCTGCCCGACACTTTCACGCTGCACGCCAGCCCGCTCGCGCGTGCGCGCCTGCTCGCGGAGGCACTTGGAAGGCCGCACCTCGACGACCGGCTCAAGGAGATTTGTTTCGGCGAGTGGGAAGGCCGCAGCTTTGCCGACATCGGCAGCGCCATCGACGACTGGGCCGCCGACCCGCTCGGCTTTCGCGCGCCAGGCGGCGAGTCGCCGCGTGAGATGGCGGCACGGGTGCTGCAATGGCTGGACGAGATCAGGCAAGAATCTGGAAATAGGGTATTTCCAGGCACGGCGCCCGAACACCTCGTCGTCATAGCCCACGGCGGCCCGCTGCGCGTCATCGCGGGCCACCTCCTCGGCCTGCCGCCCGAGCGCTGGCTGGGACTGGACTTCGGCTGCGGACAGGTGACACGGATCGACATGGAAAGCTGGGGCGTGGTGCTGAAGTGGTTCAACCGAGGATGAAGGTGAAGCCCCGATGACTTCCCTCTGGCTCATCACCGACAACAAGCCCGGCCATCGCAGCCAACTGCAGGGGCTGGCGCAGGCGCTTGCTGCGCGCGCGGCGGTCGAGGCGCACTGGATCGACGCCCCGGCCGGGCACAGCGCGCTGTGGCAGTGGCTGGGCGGCCACTTCCCGGCGGGCGCGGGACTGCCCGACCCGGATTTCATCCTCGTCGCCGGCCATCGCACCCACCTCGCCGGCCTTGCCGCACGACGCGCGCACGGCGGCAAGCTCATCGCGCTGATGCGGCCCAGCCTGCCACTGGGCTGGTTCGACCTGTGCGTGATCCCGCAGCACGATCATCCGCCCGAGCGTGCCAACATCATCGCCACCCGCGGCGTGCTCAACACCGCCCGCCCCAGCCGCGAGCGCGAAGTCGACAAGGGTTTGTTCCTGATCGGCGGGCCGTCCAAGCACCACGGCTGGAACAGTGCCGACCTGCTCGCGCAAATCGACGCCATCCTCGCCGCCACACCAGGGATGCGCTGGACGCTGACCACCTCACGCCGCACGCCGGCCGACACCGAGTCGGCGCTGCTCGCCCTGCGCGAACGCGGCGTGGACGTACGCCCGGTGCGCGACACGCCGTCCGGCTGGGCGATGGAACAGGTTGCGCGCAGTGCGCAAGCCTGGGTCACGGAGGACAGCGTCTCGATGGTGTACGAGAGCCTCACCGCCGGCGCAGCTACCGGGCTGCTCTCGGTGCCGCGGCAGGGCGAAACGCGGATCACCGCAGGGGTGGCGCAACTGCAGCGCGAGGGCTTCGTCACCCCGTTTGCGGATTGGGAGCGGAAGGCTCTGTTACTCGTTCCGCAGACTCGCCTGTGCGAAGCCGATCGTGTGGCCGGGCTCATGCTGTCGCGCTGGCCGGGGTAGCCGCCACGCTCAACCTGCATCCAGCGCGCAGGTACAATCGCGCCATGCCCGACGCCAACGAACACGCCGCACATATGCGGCCTTCGCGATGAAACCCCTGAAGGTCCTTCAACTCCTCCCCGCCCTCGACAGCGGCGGCGTCGAGCGCGGCACGCTGGAGATTGCGCGCGCATTGGTTTCGGCCGGGCATGAATCGGTGGTGCTGTCGAAAGGCGGGCGGCTGGTCGAGCAGCTGCAGCGCGAAGGCTCGCGCCACATCGCGCGCGACCTCGGGCGCAAGTCGCCGACCACCTTCCTGCAGTACCGCGCGCTGCGCAGACTTTTCGAGCAGGAGCGCTTCGACATCGTCCACGCCCGCTCGCGCATGCCCGCCTGGGTGGCGTGGCTTGCGTGGCGCGGCATGCCGGCGCAGACCCGTCCGCGCTTCGTCACCACGGTGCACGGCATGCACTCGGTGAGCCGCTACAGCGCGATCATGTGCGCGGGCGAGCGCGTGATCGCAGTCAGCGACACGGTGCGCGACTACATCCGTACGAACTATCCGCCGTCGCGCTGGCCGCACCTGGCCGACGAGCGCATCACGGTGATCCCGCGCGGCATCGACCCGGCGGAGTTTCCGCGCGACTACCGGCCGTCGGAAGAGTGGCTGGAACGATTCCGCGCCGAGTTTCCGCAGATCGGACAGCGCAAGGTGCTGACGCTGCCGGGGAGACTCACGCGGCTGAAGGGACATCACGACTTCATCAGCCTCGTTGCCAAGCTGGTTGGCGAAGGGCTGGACGTGGTGGGGCTGATCGTCGGCGGCGAAGATCCGAAGCGGCCGGGCTACGCGAAGGAGATCCGTGAGCGCGTGCAGACGGAAGGGCTGGGCGAGCGGATCGTGTTCACCGGGCATCGAAGCGACGTCCGCGAAATCTATGCGATCTCGGACTGCGTGCTGAGCTTGTCGAGCACACCGGAGTCGTTCGGGCGCACGGTGCTGGAGCCGCTGGCGATGGGGCGGCCGGTGGTGGGGTATGCGCATGGGGGGGTGGCGGAGATTCTGGGGGAGCTGTTTCCGCATGGGGCGGTGGCGAAGGGAGATGTCGAGGCTGCCGCAAAGCGAACTGCGGACGTACTCACCAACCGGACGCCCGCTGCGAGGCCCAATGATCGCCTCCTGCTAGAGCGCATGCAGGCGCAGACAATTGAACTCTATCGCAGCCTCCATGCAATCTGAACACGCATCAGGCCAATCGACCCGAGGCGTTCTAAGGATCGATAACACATTGAAAATAACCATCATCATGGCCGGGTACGGTGAAGGCGGCCTCGAAAAGCACGTGGTCGAGCTGGCAAACGGCCTGATGCGCCACAAAAAGGAAGGTGTCCAGGTCTGCGTTATTGCGGATCCGATGTACGGCGTGCGTTTCGCACAAGACATCACATTCATGCCTTTTGTATTCTCAGGCAGCCGGCGAAACCCGATTGCGCTATTCCAGCTCTGGCGCACCATAAGACAAACCCGCCCGAATCTCGTGCACGCACATGGCAACAAGGCGGCCAGCATGATTGGCAGCCTGCTTCCGCTGCTCAAGGTCCACAGCGTGGCAACCCTGCATAGCCGGAAGAAGAACGTTCGCATGTTTCGCGCATTCGAGCGCGTCATCGCAGTCAGCAAGGTATCCACCTTAAACCTCGAACATCCCGGCATCCGCATCGTCTATAACGGTATCGCGCCTTCGGATGATCACAGCCAGGCATCGGACGGGGCCTGGCATAATGCGCCGCGCGGCAAGCGTGTCATAGCAGTGGGCCGTTTGGTCCCTGTCAAAGGTTTTGACATTCTGATCGAGGCATGGAGCAAGATCGACGCATACCTTCTAATTCTAGGCGAAGGCTTTGAACGCCCCAGGCTAGAGAGCTTGATTGCCGACAGAGGCTTGACCGACCGAGTTCGGCTCGCTGGACATCAGCACGACGTCCTGCCGTACGTGCGCAGCGCCGACCTGATGGTCATTTCGTCCCGCTATGAGGGCTGCCCCTACGTACTGATCGAGGCGCTCCAGCAGAATCTACCCGTGGCATCAACCCGCGTCGGCGTCATGCCGGAGTTGCTGCCTGCGCAAGCACTGTACGATGTGGAGGACCCTAGCGCGCTGGCCAGCACGATCCAGTACGCACTCACCGATCTTGATGCCTTCAAGACGACATTCGAGGCAGCCTTCACCCATGCGAGCACGCAGTTGACCCTGGACAACATGCTCGAAAGAACACTCTCGATTTACAAAGAACTTTTCTGATCTACTACGCATGCAACGCGAAACGACGATCGTCAAATTCCTCAGCCGCCTCAACCCGGGCGAATGGCTTCGCTATTTCAGCAATCCAACAATGCGCTGGGGAAGTTGCCAGTTCACCTTCGCACGCGATGCGGACGCATACGACTGGCTCGTCGTTTATGACGACCTGCCTCCGCAAGCGGGACAAGGTCGCGACCAGGCTGTCGAGAACTTGCGCTGCAACCCGCAAGACACCTTGCTGATCACTACCGAGCCGGAGAGCATCAAGACATACGGTAAAGGCTACACTGCCCAGTTCGGCCATGTCCTCACCAGTCAACCTGAGTGGGCCCTACCCCACGCCTGCCGCCACTACCAGCACGCAGCCAATCACTGGTTTTACGGGAGCGGGCAGAAGCACTGGAAATCGTATGCCGAGATGCGGGCAGGCCCCAGCTTCGAAGACAAAGTCCACGATCTATCCTGCGTTTTTTCACCCAAGCAGCAAACACATACGCTTCATGCTCAGCGCTTCCAATTCATCAAACGCCTGACCGAGTTGCTATCTGATGTCACTCTGTTTGGGCGTGGTGCCATTCCGATGGACGATAAAGCGGATGCGTTGCATCCCTTCCGCTATCACATCGCAATCGAAAATCACATCGCCCCGCACCACATCACGGAAAAGCTCACCGATGCATTTCTAGGGCGCTGCCTGCCATTTTATGCCGGCGCACCGAACGCTGCAGACTACTTCCCGGCCGACAGCTTCATCCCGCTCGACATTCACGACGCCGATGGTGCCGCTCGCGTGATCATCGAGGCCATCCGTAACAATGAATGGGAGATACGTTTGCGCGCCATCGATGAAGCCCGGCACCGCGTACTCGAGCACGAAAATCTATTCGCGATAATCACCCGGATCATTGAGACAACAGGAGCCAGCGCCAGACAGGCCATCAGCAGTACAAGCGCATCCAGTACCTTGTACGGGCGACATGCCTGGCGCAAGCGGCACCCGGTCGCCGCGCTTGGATTCGTTCTGGAAAAACTCCATGTCCGCCTTAGATCAAGAAAGAACCTGAGTCAGGCCGCGCAGGCATGAGATGGTCGTGATACGGAAAAATCCTTCGACCAGGCTGGCGGCACTCCAGTCCGCTTTCTTGAGGCTGGGTTGGCTGGCTCCAGCGTTCTTCCCCGTCGCCAACATTGGGGGACGAGGGCTGTTCAATACGCTGTTCTTTGGCTACACGCTATGGGCGTTGCTCTCCCTGTCGCAGCTTCGGCGCAAGGATTTGGTTGACGGCGGCAAGTTCCTCGCGCTGCTCGGATGCGCGTATGCGCCAAGCATTTTTATTGCTGAAGATACAGCTCGTGCTATCAAGGCCTGGGCGATGGTCCTGCTCTTCATGGGCACCGGCGCAATCACCTATGCCGTCCTGCGGGACGACCCCAGAAGAATCACCCAACTCTTCCGCGCCTTCACCATCGGCGCGCTTGCCGCGCTCGCGGCTTGTTATATCGATCTCGTGAAGACAGTCTTCACCAGCGAAGACTTCATCCCGCGCCTCGACCTGCGTACCGTGGACCTCGTCATCTTTGCGCCTTTCCTGGTCGGATGCTGCATCGGCACACGACATGGGGCGCGCAGCCTGATTACGGCGATGACACTTTATGCACTAACGGCTGGCATGGTCATTTTTGCGGACGAGCGTACAACCTTGATCGGCTTTCTTGCAGCCTCGACGGTGCTGTTCTTGTTGGTTATCAGGCTCTCCGCATTACAGGTCGTGGCCTCAGGCATTGCCCTGATCGCACTGGCCGTCGCCCTGAATGGCGAAACCCTGCTGCGCGGCCTGGAGAACGGTGGGGATCTCTTTCAAAGGCTGGACCAATTCAGCAGCGGACGCCTTACATTGTGGCTGCAAGCGATTCAGAGCCCGCCTGAAAATCGGTGGTTTGGCGTCGGAATGGGCAATGCGCAGCGCTATCAAGAGGTCGTCAGCATCGCCAGCCTCGACGGCCATGCCGTGAGGCACCTACACAATCTGTGGCTGGACGCCTGGTATGAAACCGGCTTTGTTGGCGTCGGCACCCTCATACTCGTACTGAGCATCTCACTGGCAGGCCCCATCCGGGCGTGGAGCTCGCTGCCCCAGAAACAGCGCCTCCAGGCTGGGCTTTTGTTGTCCGCAACGTGCGCAGTGCTGGTTCAAACACAGTTCAGCATTTCCTACGCGTCGCGTGAATTCAACATCTATGCCATGCTTTTCCTCGCGGTACTGGCGCACCTTGTGAACGCGCCAGGCCCAGCCCATCGCCCACCGTCAGAAACCCATCCGCATGACGCTCATGCCGACAAACGCTCGCAAGCCTTCGCCCTCCGCTGAAAAAATCCTCCTTATCCGCCACGGCGCATTTGGCGATATCGTGCAAACGGACGGCGCATTGCGCGACATCCGCGCCCGGTTCCCACACGCTGAAACCGTGCTGCTGACAACCGCACCTTTTCGAAAACTCATGGCGCGCTGTCCGCATATCGACCGCATTCTGATCGATAACCGCGCGCCACTCTGGAAGCTCAACGCCCTGTGGGCCCTGCGCACCGCATTGAAAACCGAAGCCTTCGACCGCGTTTTCGATCTGCAGAAGACCGATCGCACCGATCTCTATCGCCGCTTCTTTCTGAGGAACGCGATCTGGAGCGGGCGCGCCGCGGGCGACTGTCCCGCTTCGGCAATTGATGGCTATGTGGCGCAACTGAGGCGAGCAGGGGTCGAGCCTGCAGAATGTATCCGGCCCAACGTGGGTTGGATGGCCGATGATGTGAACACCTTGCTCATCGAAGCAGGCGTGCGCCACCCTTACATTGCCCTCATTCCGGGCTGCGCCGCCCGGCATCCACAGAAGCGCTGGCCCTACTACAACCAACTGGCGGCAGCGCTCATCGCGCGAGGATACGACATCGTGATGGCGCCTGGTCCCGACGAGATCGAACTGTGCAAGCGCATTCCCGGCCACACCCTGCTCGGCCCGAACGGTTTTCTCAACTGGTTCGAGCTGGCAGGCGTGCTGAAGGACGCATGCTTCGTCGTCGGCAACGACACCGGACCGAGCCACGTTGCGTCGTGCCTCGACAAACCTGGCCTCGCCTTGTTCGGACCGCACACAAGCGCTGCACGCACGGGCATCTGTCGCGGCGAGTTCGGGGCCATCGAGGTTGCCAACCTGGCCGAACTCTCCGTCCAGACCGTCCTCGACGCAATTCTGAGAAAACTGCCCGCTCAGGAAAACTCGGTGTAGGACTTTTCTTCTACGATGCTGGAGCCGCAGTGCTCGTTGATCTGCTTCTTGATCGCCGCACGCTTGTCATTCTGGATGTACACCGAGCGCGCCAGTTCGATGAACTTCGGCCCGAAGTCGCGCACCGCCTCACATGCGCGAATGTCGTCCTCGATCACCCACAGGGTCTCATTGACCGCGCGCAACTCCCCCTCGAGGCGCGCAAGCTCAGGCGTCGCCGTCAGGTTCTGAGCGCATGCAGCGCTCAGAACCGACAACTCATGATTCACGTTCTTGAGCTTTGCCGCATCGGTCATCCGCTCGGCCTTGATCTTCAGGATCGTGATCTTGTCGATCACCTCACCTGCACCCACCTCGATCAGCAGCGAACCCTTACTCATCGTTTCTCTTCCTGTTCAAGCAATTGACGCCGCCTTACCACACACGTTTCACGGCAGGCCGGCCCTTGGAGATGGGATAATCGCATCGATCACCCGAGGCATGGATTCTAGCGCATGACCCCAGACGCGCCTCTGCCTCGGCGCACCGAACCGGAAGAGAACCCAATGACCAAGACAGCCCTCATCACCGGCATCACCGGCCAGGACGGCTCCTACCTTGCCGAATTCCTGCTCGCCAAAGGCTACGAAGTCCACGGCATCAAGCGCCGCGCCTCGAGCTTCAACACCCAGCGCATCGACCACCTCTACCAGGACCCGCACACGCTCAACCCGCGCATGGTCCTGCACTACGGCGACCTCACCGACTCGTCCAACCTCACCCGCATCCTGCAGCAGGTGCAGCCCGACGAGGTCTACAACCTCGGCGCGCAGTCGCACGTGGCGGTGAGCTTCGAGTCGCCCGAATACACCGCCGACGTCGACGCCATGGGCACACTGCGCCTGCTCGAAGCCATCCGCCTGCTCGGCCTGGACAAGAAGACGCGCTTCTACCAGGCCTCCACCTCCGAGCTCTACGGCCTGGTGCAGGAGATCCCGCAGAAGGAGACCACCCCCTTCTACCCGCGCAGCCCCTACGCGGTGGCCAAGCTCTACGCCTACTGGATCACGGTGAACTACCGCGAGGCCTACGGCATGTATGCCTGCAACGGCATCCTGTTCAACCACGAGAGCCCGCGCCGCGGCGAGACCTTCGTCACGCGCAAGATCACTCGCGGACTGGCCAACATCGCGCAGGGTCTGGAAAGCTGCCTTTACATGGGCAACATCGACGCGCTACGCGACTGGGGCCACGCCAAGGACTACGTGCGCATGCAGTGGATGATGCTGCAGCAGGACCAGCCCGAAGACTTCGTGATCGCGACCGGCGTGCAGTATTCGGTGCGCGAATTCATCCGCTGGTCGGCAGCGGAGCTGGGCGTCGCGCTGCGCTTCGAGGGCAAGGGCGTGGAAGAGCATGCGGTCGTCGAGCATATCGAGGGGGAAAACGCTCCCGCGCTGAAGGTGGGCGACATCATCGTGCGCGTCGATCCGCGCTACTTCCGCCCCGCCGAGGTCGAGACCCTGCTCGGCGATCCGGGCAAGGCCAAGGACAAGCTCGGGTGGACGCCGGAGATTACCGTGCAGGAGATGTGCGCCGAGATGGTCGCGGAAGACCTCAAGGTGGCACAGCGGCATGCATTCCTGAAGGCGCACGGGCACGACGTGCAGGTCGCCACCGAGAACTGAACCTCATGAACCTCACCGACACCCTCTTCGTTGCCGGCCATCGCGGCATGGTCGGCTCGGCCATCGTGCGCCGGCTGCAGGCGATGGGCTGCACCAACATCCTCACCGCCGGGCGCGATGAACTCGACCTCACCGACCAGCACGCGGTCAATACCTTCTTCGCCGCCCATCGCATCGACGAGGTCTATCTGGCCGCGGCCAAGGTCGGCGGCATCCACGCCAACAACACCTACCCGGCCGAGTTCATCCACCAGAACCTGATGATCGAGGCCAACATCATCCATGCCGCCCACACCCACGGCGTTCAAAAGCTGATGTTCCTCGGCTCGTCCTGCATCTATCCCAAGTTCGCCGAACAGCCGATGAAGGAAGAGGCGCTGCTCACCGGCCTGCTCGAGCCCACCAACGAGCCCTATGCCATCGCCAAGATCGCCGGCATCAAGCTGTGCGAGAGCTACAACCGCCAGTACGGCCGCGACTACCGCAGCGCCATGCCGACCAACCTCTACGGCCCAGGCGACAACTTCCACCCGGAGAACAGCCACGTCATCCCCGCGCTGATGCGGCGCATCCACGAGGCAAAGCTGGCGAAGGCGCCTGAGGTGGTGATCTGGGGCAGCGGCACACCGATGCGGGAGTTCCTGCATGTGGATGACCTGGCCGAGGCGGTGGTGCATCTGCAGAACATTTCGCAGGAGCGCTACGCGAGTGAGACCGAGCCGATGCGCTCGCACATCAACGTCGGTACGGGGACGGATGTGACAATCCGCGAACTGGCAGAAACCCTCGTCAAGGTGATCGGCTATGAGGGCAAGCTGGTGTTCGACACAACGAAGCCGGACGGCACGCCGCGCAAGCTGATGGATGTGAGCCGACTGGCGCAGCTCGGATGGCAGGCACGCAAAACACTCGAAGAGGGACTTCAGAAAACCTACCTTTGGCTTCTACGAGAGCTCAACACTGCGCGCATGCACTGAGTGAAGGCGCCCCGCCTGCATCAGCACACCCTTCGCGGAAATCGGCGCTCGCTTGTCCGTCCATAGACCAAATGCGCCGACCGCACATCAACACGGCGAGACTTCGGAGCAAGATCGTATGGTTACCACAGCGTCCCACTTCAGCGACTCGCGCTACCGCACATACGCGGGCGAGGGCTTTGACGGCGTCGTCCGGGTAAGCTACGCCGGCTACTACGGCACCGGCGCAGTGCTGTTCGACGGGCGGGCCATCATGACCACCGCACATCTGTTCGACGGACGCAGCGGTACGATCGGCGTGAGCTTCGAGACGGGTGCCGAAACGAAGACCGTAAGCGCGCTGAAGCACGTTCAGCATCCCGGATACGACACAGAGGGCAACAACGATCTAGCACTCGTGTGGCTCGCCTCCGCCGCCCCTGTAGAGGCGGACCGCTACGGCCTCTACCGCGACCGCAACGAAGTTGGACAAGCCTTCACCCTGGCCGGTTACGGCCGCACCGGCACAGGCGCCACGGGCGTCACCAGCAGTGAGAGCGCCACACCGCCCCGTCTGAAGGCTGCTAACCTCTTCGACACCGAAGCTTCAGAGCTCGAAACGCAGCTGGGCGCCTTCATCAACTGGAAGCCGCTCGCCGGCACCCAGCTCCTCGCCGATTTCGACAACGGCCTCAGCGCTAACGACGCCCTCGGACAGCTCCTCGGCCGCACCCACCTCGGCTACGGAGCGAATGAAGGGCTGATCGCGAGCGGCGACAGCGGCGGCCCTGCCTTCATCGACGGCATGCTCGCCGGCGTAGCCACTTACACCGCCAGCCTCAGCCGCGGAACCACCACACCCGACGTCGACGATCTCAACAACAGTAGCTTCGGCGAGATTGGCGCCTGGCAGCGCGTGAGTGCCTATCAGCAATGGATCGACCAAAACCTGCGCGCCGAATACACCGATGCACCGACCAGGCCCCAGGACGTGATCAAGGAAGTCGCCGAAGGCAACGCCGGCACCCGGCTTGTATATTTTCTTCTGCAGTTCACCGGGGTGCGCAACGCCCCGGAAGAGATCATTGGCGTCAACTACGCGACCCGCGACGGATCTGCCCTCGCAGGCAGCGACTACATCGCCGTCCAAGGCACGTTGAACCTCTACCCGGGCGAACACCAGGCGGTCATCGCGGTAGAGATCCTCGGCAATGCCACGCCGGAGCCGGACGAAAATTTCTATCTGGACGTGTTCAACCCGGTGGGCGGCAGCTTCGGCATAGGCGTGGTCAAGCTCACGGCGGTGCGTACCATCCTCGACGACGACGGCTGGCTGGGCTGAACCCGCAGCGCAGCGCCGGCAGGCGGGGCAAGTGGTGCCCATGGGCAGGATCGAACTGCCGACCTCTCCCTTACCAAGGGAGTGCTCTACCACTGAGCCACATGGGCAATACGGAGGAAAACTGGAGCGGCAGAAGCGTCTCGAACTCTCGACCTATACCTTGGCAAGGTATCGCGTTACCACTGAGCCGCCGCCGCCCAGCCCGCTGGATCCGCGACTTGGGCTCGAACCACGGACCTACGAGTTAGCAGCCAAGATTTACCGACTGAGTTCTCGAAGTTCGGACGGACTCGCATTCTAGCAGCACCAACGATCGATGGAAAATAGGCATTCGCGCGCGCCGCCGCCCCTGCGCCCGGCGCACGCACAGCCCGGTTCTCCGCTTGACCGAAGTATGTTTCGTTCCGATGACCACAGTCCGGATGCAACAACCATCTCTGCTATCATCACCCGCTTCCTACGCCCGAAGGCCGCCGCAGTTTCCACCGTGGCCTCCCGCGCAACCGCCTTCGAGCGCATCGCCCTCCCGCCGGGATCTTTCCCAAGCAATGCCGAGACTGTCCTTCTTCCTTCCCCTCGCCCAGCGCTCACTGACCCTGCAGTTCGCCCGCCGCGAGGTCCTCGGGCGCTACCGCGGCTCGCTGCTCGGGCTCGGCTGGTCCTTCATCACGCCACTCCTGATGCTCGGGGTGTACACTTTTGTCTTCGTCGGCGTTTTCAAGGCACGCTGGCCCGGCGCCGAGCAGTCGGGCGGGGTCGAATTCGCGATGCAAATCTTCGCGGGGCTTATGGTCTTCAACCTCTTCGCCGAGGTAGCGACACGCGCACCCAGGCTCATTCTCGACCAACCGAATCTGGTCAAAAAGATCGTCTTTCCGCTCGAGATCCTCCCCTGGGTGACGGTATTGTCCGGCCTGTTCCATCTTCTCCTCAGCGCCGCCGTGCTGCTCCTAGCCGTCGCAGCGATCAAGCCTGGAGCGCTTGCTCCCACCATGCTCGCACTGCCCCTCGTTCTGTTGCCGCTGCTACCCGTCCTTCTCGGCATCGGCTGGCTCTTCTCCGCGCTTGGGGTGTTCATCCGCGACGTGGGACAGATCATGAACTTCGTGGTCAGCCTGTCGATGTTCCTCTCCCCGGTGTTCTACTCGCTCGAATCCCTGTCCGAACCGATGCGTGACTTGATGTTCTTCAATCCGCTGACGCTGATCATCGAAAACGTCCGCCGGATTCTGTTGCACACGCAGTGGCCTCAATGGGAGGCGCTTGCGCTGTACACGCTGGCGGCCTGCGTATTCGCATGGCTGGCCGGGCTTTTCTTCCAGGCCACGCGAAAGGGCTTCGCTGATGTCCTCTGACGGAATCGCCATCCGTGCGCAGCACCTGGGCAAGACCTACCAGCTCTACGAGCGTCCGCTCGACCGCCTCAAGCAACTGCTGGTCGGCAACCGACACAACTACGGTCGCAGCTTCCATGCGCTCCAGGACGTCAGCTTCGAGTTGCATCGCGGCGAAGTGCTCGGCCTCGTCGGCCGCAACGGCGCAGGCAAGTCCACGCTGCTGCAGTTGGTCTGCGGGACGCTGACGCCCTCCACCGGCAGCGTCGAGGTCAATGGCCGCATCGCGGCCCTCCTCGAACTGGGCGCCGGCTTCAACCCGGACTTCAGCGGGCGCGAGAACGTCTTCCTCAACGCCGCCATCCTCGGCCTCGCACGCCCCGAGATCGAAGCCCGCTTCGACGAAATCGTGGCCTTTTCCGGAATCGGCCGCTTCATCGACGAGCCCGTAAAGACCTACTCCAGCGGCATGTATGTGCGCCTTGCGTTCGCCATCGCGACCTCTGTCGAGCCCGACATCCTAGTGGTCGACGAAGCCCTGTCGGTGGGCGACGGAGAGTTCGCGCGCAAGTCCTTCGACCGCATCATGCAGCTCAAGGAGCGTGGAGCGACCATCCTCTTCTGCTCGCATTCCATGTACCACATCGAGGCCATCTGCAATCGGGCGCTCTGGCTCGACCATGGCGCGATACGGATGTGGGACGCGCCGGGCAAGGTCACCCAGGCGTTTAACACGGCCTTGCTCCTCGACACCGACACCCACATCGCCACCAGCACCGACGCCGCAGCCGCCGCCACGCCTGCCGACGCCGAGCAGGCAACCGCAAACGCCACTTCGGCACCGGCCGGGCAGGCCCGCTTCGCCCACATCAGCGCCCGCAGCGACGATACACACGGCGATCACCTGTGCCTGCGATCGGGCGAATCCACCCTGCGGGTGCGCATCGATTTCTGCTCCGATCCAGCCCTCCCCCCGCCCACCCTGGCCTTCGGCATCGAAACCAACGCGGGGCTGTCGGTCACGAGCGCCGGCAGCCTGTACGACGGCGTGCCAATCGAGCGCGCCCCCGACGGCAGCGCCAGCGTCGAACTCATTCTGCCCAAGCTGCCCCTGATGCGCGGCGAATACAGCATGAGCCTCTTCCTCGGCTGCGAGCGCATGATGCACATCTACGACCACGCTCCTCACTGCGTCCGCTTCGAGGTCATGCAGGCGGGCATCGAGCAGGGTCTCGTCTTCATCGAGCGCCACTGGCAGGCGCCCGCGACAACAGCATGACCGCCGCGCTTCCCGACGCCCTGCGCATCGATGCGGCCGCGCCCGGCGCGGAGGAGCGCATCCGCCCACTCTTCCGCGAGGTGTTCAAGGTCGACATCGGCCCGGAAATGGTGCGCTGGAAGTACGGCGAGGGCCACGGACGGTCCTGGGGCGCCTGGGATGCCGACGGCGACCTGCTGGTGCATTGCGGCGTCTTCTACCGCCGCGCCCTGGCCGGCGGCCAGCTCCGCCGCATCGCACAGCTCGGGGACCTGATGGCGAGTCCCCACAAGCCGGGCGGACTCGCGCGCGAACACTCCCCCTTCGCCCGCCTGATCCGCCGCCTGCTGGCCGAACTGCCCGACGAGCGCAACCCGGACGCCCTCGCCTTCGGTTTCCCGAGCGAACGCGCGATGCGCCTCGGCGAGCGCCTCGGCGTATTCGCACAGATCGACCAGGTCCATGCCCTCGGCTTCGACGCGCTCCCGGCCTACGCAAGCAGCGATCGCATCGACACCCTGCACGAACTCGGCCCGCAGGCCGCCCGCCGGCTCGACCGCCTATGGACGGCCATGGCCGCCGACCTGCAGGACGGCCTCGTGGGCGTGCGCGACGCCGCCTACCTGCGCTGGCGCTATTTCGAACACCCCGAGAACCACTACACCTGCCTGGTCGTGCGCAGCCGCTGGCTCCGCCGCACGCTCGGCGTGCTGTTCGTCAAAGGCTCCGGCGCAGAGCGCGAACTGATGGACATCATCGCCCCGTTACCGCGGATTCCGCGTCTGCTTACCGCGGCCCGCCACTGGCTTGGCGCCACCGCCGGGACCCGCCTCACCCTGTGGCTCGCATCGAGTCACGCCGAACGCTTCGCCCCCCTCGCGCAGTCGTCCGCGCCGCTCGAGTTCCGCATCATGGCCAACCCGCTGGGCCCGGCGTGGGTGCTCGAACGCTTCAACCGCCGTTGGTGGCTGACCAGCGGCGACACCGACTACCGCTGACGTCCCGCATGTCCGCCCCTCTGCGCATCTGCTACCTGCTGATGTCGACCGAACTATGCGGTGGCGTGCGGATCGTGTTCGACCAGGCGCGCTTCCTCGGCCAACTCGGCCACCACGTCGAGATCCGCGCCGTGATGGGCACGCACGACTGGTACCCCCATCCGCTCCGGGTGCGCTACCTCCCCCAACTCGATGCGCCCTTCGCCACTGGAGAATTTCCCGACGCCGTCATCGCCACCTTCTGGACCACGGTCCAGCCCGCCCTCCAGATCGGCGCACGCGTGGTCGCGCACCTCTGCCAGGGCTATGAAGGCGACATCCGCGAATACGCCGGGCTCCTCCCCCGCATCGAAGCGGCCTACCGCACGCCGATCCCCAAGCTGACCGTCGGCCCCTGGCTAAAGGAGCGCCTGCACCAGCGCTACGGCACCGCCACCTTCCCCGTCATCGACATCGGCCAGATCGTCGACATCGAACTCTTCCGCCCGCCCCGGCTACCCTGGCGGCGCGCCCTGCGCCGGCTGCTCGGTCACCCCTGGCGGGTCCTCGTGGTCGGCCAGTTCGGCGTGGACGTGAAGGCCATCGGCGACGCGCTGCACGCCGTGGCGCAACTGCGCCGGGAGGGACGGCGGCTGCATCTGCTGCGCGCCTCCACGGTCGCACTGACGGCAGAAGAGGCTGCCATCACCACGGTGGACGAGTACCACCAGTCGATCGCTCCTGCGGCCATGCGCGACCTCCTCCTGTCCGCCGACATCCTGGTTGCCCCCTCCCTCGAAGGCGAGGGCTTCGGCCTGCCTCTAGCCGAGGCTCTCGCCTGTGGCCTTGCCTGCGTAGCCACCCGCATCGCATCCTTCACCCGCTTCGCCCCCGAATCCGACTACGCGGTCTTCGCCGACCCGGGCCGACCCGCCAGCTTGGCGCAGGCGCTCGCCAGGGTGATGGACGACAACGCCCTGCGCCGCCACCTCCAGGAACGCGGCCCCCGGGTCGTGCGCGAGCGCTACGCCGGCGCCACCGTCGCCCGGCGGATCGAGACCGCACTGCGCGGCGCACTCGCCGCCCCCACCCCCTGACCGAAACGCATGCTGATGACCTCCCCTGCCGACCTGGCTGCCTGGCGCCACTACTTCCTCGACCTGCCGCGCTGGGCGCACGGGCTCGCGCACCAGGGAACCCTCGCCCGCATGCGCGCCTTCCACGCCAACGATGTCGCCCCGACCCGGCACGCCTTGCGCTGGCTATGGGGTCCGGACGCCACCGAGGCCGCACTCGACACCGCCTGCGCCAACGCACAACGCGTCAAGATCGAGCGAGAGGCCGACGCCCACAGGGTGCTGCGGCCCGGCGCTCCTGCGATCGCGATCGACGGCCTCGAGACCCTGCGCGAAGCCCGCCTCCAGGCCGGCCCCCTCATCCTGCTCACCGGCCACTTCGGCAGCTTCTACACCATCGCGGTCGCCCTTGCCCGCGCGGGGATGGCCGTGCACCCAGTGGCCCGCACGGTCGACACTAGCGCGGCCAATCCACGCCCCCGCCAGGCCTTCGAACGCTTCAACTACTGGAGCACCGGCCGCCGCATCGACGGTCGCTATCTCTACACCGACTTCGCCGGCTGGATGGACAAGCGCGTGATTGCCGTATGCAAGCAAGGCGGCATCATCCTCGTGCTTCCCGACCTGCCCCGCCGCCTGTTCGCAGCGGGTCGCCAGTCGGTGACCCTGTTCGACCGCCCCGCGACCCTGCCCGCCCGTCTCTTCGAGCTCGGCCACAAATACGGCGCCCGCTTCGTGTCGGTGTGGAGCCGCATCGACCTCGAGCACCGCGGCCACGCGCAGCTTGCGATCGAAGCCCCGCTGCCCACTTCATCCGTCGCCGCCACCCTGCAGGGCTACGCCGACAGCCTGACCCGCGCAGTCCGCCTCACCCCATGGCAATGGATGGCATTGCCGATCATCGAGCAATACGAGGAGCCCGCCCCGTGAAGCTCTCGGCCCTCCTGGTCAACTACCACTCCGCCGAACTGCTCGCCGGCGCGGTCGCATCCATCCTCGCTCAAGACCTCCCCACGGCGCCCGAGGTCATCGTCGTCGACAACAGCGAAAGCGAAACCGAGTTCGCCCACCTGCGCTCCCTGCTCGACGCCCGCGTCACCCTCATCCGCAACCCTGCCAACACCGGCTTCGCGGCCGCCTGCAACACGGCCTTCGGGCATGCCGCCGGCGATGCGATCCTGCTGCTCAACCCCGACGCACGCCTGCAAGCCGGAGCGCTCTCCGCGCTCGCCCACGGCCTCGACGCCAACCCCCGCGCCGGCGCGGTCGGACCACTCACCTTCTGGGACGAAGCCGGCAGCTTCATGCTCCCGCCGAGCACCTTCCCCTCGCTCGCCAACCACCTGCGACGCGCGATCGCGCATCTGCACCCGCGCCTGCGCCTGCGCCACTCGATCGCCTTCCGCCGCCGCGCGCTCGCGCTCTGGACTGCGCGCGACCCAGTGCGCGTGCAGGCCTTGTCCGGCGGCCACGTCCTGCTCAGGCGCAGTGCGCTCGAACGCGCGGGTGGCCTCTTCGACGAAGATTTCTTCATGTACTGGGAGGACTCCGACCTCATGCAGCGCCTGCAGCGCGCCGGATACAAACTGTACGTCCTCCCCGACGCCCACGCGGTGCACCACTACGACCACCACCCCGGCAAGGACGCCCTCATGGCCCGCGGCTGGCCCGCCTACCACGCGCGCCACATCGCTGGTCACTGGCGGGCATGGCTGAGCGCCCGGCTCGAGCGTCGCGCCCACCCCTTCTGGCCGCAGGCGCCCGAACTTGCGGTGCAGGCGGGGCAACCGATCCGGCTCGAGGTCCCCCCCGAACTGCAATCCGGCTGGCTGCTCGAAGTCAGCCCGGCAGCGGATTTCGTGCCCGCCATGGGACGGCTCGGAACCGGCGCCTGCGCCGAGATCCCGGCCGAGTGCTGGCAACGCTTCACCGGCGCGCGCTACCACATCCGCCTCGCCGCGGCCGCCCCCCGACTCCGCCACGCCCGCAGTTGGTCGTGGCAAGGCTGATTCGAGAACGCCCATGGAACACACCCTGATCCCCTACACGCCCGGCCCCTTGCCACCCGGCCGCAAGATCCTCGTCCTCGCCCCGCACCCCGACGACGAAGTTTTCGGCTGTGGCGGTGCCATCGCACTCCATCTCGCCGCCGGCGCCGAAGTGCACATCGTGCTGGCCACCGCCGGCGACGCCGCGGGCGACGCCGCCGTCCGCCTCGCCGAAAGCGCCGCCGCCGCCCGCGTCCTCGGCGCACAGCCGCCGCAATGCTGGCACATCCCCGACCGCCACCTGCGCAACACCCCTGAGCTGGTCGCGCGCGTCTTCGACGCAGTGGCCACGACCGGCGCGAGCCTGCTGTACACCCCCTCGCTGTGGGAAAACCACCCCGACCACCGCGGCCTCGCCGAAGCCGCCCTGGCCGCCGTGCGCCAGCACGGCCGGGTAGACTGGATGGCCTACGAGGTGAGCGCGCCCCTGCGCCCCAACCTGCTACTCGACATCGGCCCGGTCCTCGAGCGCAAGCGCGCCGCCATGGCCTGCTTCCCGACCCAGCTCGCCCTGCAGCGCTACGACCGCCACCTCGCCGCGCTCAACACCTTTCGCACCTACACCCTGCCCGCAACGGTCGAAGCCGCCGAAGCCTACGAGTACTATCCCGCCGGCAGCCTCGCCCAGGGCAGGCCCACCCTGCTCGAACAGGAGCTGCACCGGCTCGGCAGCCCGTTCGCGCCCCCTGCCACGCCCGAAGCCGAGGCAGCCGAACTGCGCCAGACCATCGACCGGCTCACCCGCGAACGCGACGAACTGCTGCGCTCGACGTCGTGGCGGATCACCCGCCCGCTCCGCGCGCTCAAGCGCCTCGTTTCGCGCCCCCGCGGCGACTGAAGCCCCCGGCCCGCTGCAGATTCACACTCCGGCCGGCTCCAGGCGCAGCAATCTGCCGGGCAGGCCGTAGGCCAGCAGATGCGCGCCTTCTCCGCCCGCCGCCAGCCGCACCCTGCCGTCCCCCGCCCCGCCCTCCAGATACCGGAATCCGGCATCGAACAGCTTCCATCGGCTCGCCCCGCTCAGGCGCAGCGCTGTCGGCCCTTGCAGCCGCACCCAGGTTCCGTGCGCCTCGCCCGGCAGCTCCAGCCCCGTGCGCCCCGCCTCCATCACCGCCAGCCCTTCCAGCGGACGATGCAGCAGGCCACCGAAGCGCAGCCATTCCTCGCCGCCGCGGGGCTCAAACACCACGTCGTCGATGTTCGCCCCCGCGGGCCCGGGCAGGCGGATCGTCATCTCTGCCCGCAGATCGGTCGCCACGCGGGCCACCTGCACGACGCCACCCTTGTAATGCGCCAACACGTGACCGGGCACATCCTCCAGGCCATGCACGGCGAACACCGGCCCCGCCATCTCGAGCAGGATCGAGTCGGGATCCTCGTTCACGCATAGCCAGCGCCGCCCCAGGCGCGCGCGCCAAGCCGCCGACAGCGGCGCCGCGCGCGCCACCCGTTCGGCAATCAGCTCCTCCACCGCATGCAATCCCTCCGCACGCGGACTCCGCCGCACGAGGTAGTCGCGCCCGGCGCGAGACAGCAGTCGATACGCCCTCCCCTCGCCGCCCTCCCAGCGACCGTCGCCCGCCGGCAGGAGGCGAGGCTCCAGTACACGCCACGCCCCTTGCTCATAGCGTTCCAGGGACAGCCCCCCCGCCTCCGCTGGGTTTACACGCAGCAGCCCATAGTTGAAGGCATACACGCCCACGGCCCGCTCGAGACGCCCCGCTCTGGCTTCGCCTCGGACCGCTCCCCCAGCGTCGACCGGGCTCTTCAGCGACGGCGCGAACCTCGGCGCGCCAGCCCGCTCCGCGAGCGCGTGCAGCAGGATGCGCTCGGCCAGGTCCTCCGGCCCATAGGCCGGGGAGGTGCCCGTCAGCGCCACCGCCAGGCCCTGCTCCGGCAGCACGGTCAACTGGCTGCCATAGAAGATCGTCTGCCCGTTTTTGTGCAACGCACGATAGCCAGCCGCCGCGAGCCCCTGCTGGCGCACACCGTCCCACCCCAACCCCACATCCGGAGCCGGCAAGGGGTGAAAGTCCATATATGCCGTCTGCGCGCCACACAGCTCGTGCATCGCCGCCTCCGATAAGAGCCGGCGCCCCTCCACCGTGCCATTGCCGATGAACAGCAGGGCCAGGCGAGCCATATCGCCCGCGGAGGCATACAGCCCGCCGGCCGCCTGCCCGTTGACATATTCCGCCACCTCGGGCGCGTCGCCCAGCAACACCGGCGCAAACACCCCCGCCGCCAGGGGCTGCCGCGGGAACACGCTGTCGGCCATCCCCAGGGGCGCGAGGATCTCTTCCTCGACAAAGCGCGCATACGGGCGCCCATCGACCGCCGCCACCAGCAGTTCAACCAGCGTGAACCCGTCGTTGCAGTACACCGACATCTCGCCCGGCGCATGCTTCAGCCGCTGGCCTGCCAGCGTCCGCAGCACCTGCTCCGCATAGCCCTCGACCGGCCGGGTGGTGAACAGCCCGCGCGAATCGGTGCCCGGAAAGCCCGCCGAGTGCGCCAGCAGCATCCGCAGCGTCACCCGCTCATGGCCGGGCGAGGCCATCCGGAAACCACGCACGTGGCGTACCAGCGGGTCATCCAGCCCCACCCGCCCGCGATCCACCAGGCGCATCACCGCGAGCGCCGCCACCACCTTGCTGATCGACCCGACCGCAAACAAGGTATGCAGTCCCGGCACCGTCCCGGCGCGGTCGATGCGGCCGAACCCCTCCTGCCACACGATCCGGCCGCCATCCACCAGGGCCACCGACAAGGCCGACATCCGATGCAGCTCCATCGCGCTGCGGATGCGCCTGCGCGCCTCCTCGACCGTCGCCGGCAAGCCGCCGGCACGCGGCGCCGCGCCCACCATGCCTGCTGGCGGCAGCAATGCGGCCAGCCCCGCGCACCCAGACAGCATCAGCAACCGGCGCCGCGCGGGGTTGCGTGGCAACTCTCGTTGCTCGCTCATGGCGCCCGCCCCCCGCTGCGCGCCGCCAGCGCACGACCGAACTCCCGTGCCGGCCCCTCGAAGTAACGATGCATCGCCCACGCCAGGCCGAGCGTCGCCGTTACGCAACACAGCGCGAACACCGCGCCCGGCAAGCCATCACGCCACGATGCGAAAACCGATGGCATCAGGTTATGAAAGAGATACACCCCGAAGCTCAGGTTGCCCAGGCCGATCGCGAACCAACGCAGCCACGCCGGCGGCTCGGCCACCCAGCCCACCACCGCGGTCAGCATCGCCGCATAGGCCGTCGCCGCCCACACCCCGAGGTTGCCATGCAGCCACCAGGTGGCGTCGATGGCCGCATCCCCGCCGTCGCGGTAGATCCGCGCCAAACCCCACCACAAGGCCACCCCGGCCACCGCCAGCAGCAGCCGCGGCACGGTGCCCGGCCGCGCCGCCACCGCCCGCCAGGCCACGATACCGAGGGCGAACTCGACCAGCAGCCCCGGCAGATGAAGAAGCACGATCTCGAGCACCGCACGGCCGCGCCCCCCCGCCTCGCCCATTCCCCACACCAGCACGAGATGCGCCGCCAGGGCGAGCACCCACAGCCGCGCCACCCCGCGTACCCCGGCGAACAGGGCGCACAGCAGCGGCAAGGCCAGGTAGAACTCCACCTCCGGCGGCAGGCTCCAGAACGCCGGATTGAAATGGAAGGCGATCTCGCGCGTCTGCGTGGTATGCAGAAAGAACAGATGGGTCAGGAAATGATCGACCTCCTGCCCGGACACCCAGCGCTGCAGGGCGTACAGGCACAGGGCCGCGACGTAGAGCGGATAGATCCGGAACACCCGCCGGATCAGGAAGGCCCGCCACGCCAGCCCCTTGCCGAAGAAGTAGGGCGCGAACACGAAGCCGCTGATCACGAAGAAGAGGTCGACCCCGGTGAAGAAGAAGGCGAACAGGTTCCGGTCGAGCCCGGCCAGCGCATAGTAATGCGCGTACATCACCATCAGTGCAGCGAGGCCGCGCAGGAGCTCGACCGACCACTCGTTGCCGGACACGCGCGCCGCAACCGTCGCCCCGCCCACCGGCCGCCGGGGCAAGGTCTGCATTTTCTCGAACGTCATCAATCAGGACCCAGGACCATTCGTCGGCCTCGCGCGCCATGCGGCCCGCGCCTGTGCCCGCGAGGAGTGCGGCATCCTATCACGCCTGCTCCAGCGCGCCCGGCGCCCTCCCACCCGGTACCGCACACGCAGGTAGCACAGTCGAATAGCCGCGGCTTTGCTAAACTCGCGGCCTCGCAAAAACCTCGGTTCGCCTCATCGGGGCCGCAACCGCCGGCAGCTCGGCGGTCCGCCGCCTCATTCCGCGATCCCACCGACGCCAGGCCCGCTCATGACGACCATGTCGCCCCCCCCCCTGCTCGTTTCCATCCTCATCCGCAGCACCGACCGCGTCGAACTCGACGAAGCCCTGCGCTCGGTCGCCCTGCAGACCTGGCCTGCGATCGAAGTCCTCGTCATCGACGCCCTCGGCGCCGGCCACCGTGCCCTTGAGCCCAAGTGCGGTCGCTTCCCGCTCAGGCTCGAAAGCGCCGGCCGGCACCTGGCGCGCAGCGCCGCCGCCAATCTGGGCCTCGAGCGCGCCCACGGCGAGTTCCTGCTCCTGCTCGACGACGACGACTGGCTCGAGCCGGAACACATCGGCCGCCTCGTCGAGCGCCTGCAGGCCGAACCCGAGGCCATCGCCGCGTATGCCGGGGTGGATTGCGTGCGCGTGCGCGAGGACGGCCGCACCGAGACGGTGCGCACCTACAACGAACCTTACGACCCCGCCCGCCTGATGGTCGAGAACACCATCCCGATCCACGCGCTGCTCTTCCGCAAGCGGGCGGTCGAGGCCGGCTGCCGCTTCGACGAGGCCTTCGACCTCTACGAAGACTGGGACTTCTGGCTGCAGATCGCAAACCTCGGCACGTTCAGCCACGTCGACGCGATCAGTGCACGCTACCGCATCCACGGCGAATCCGGCCTCGGCGTCGCTGCCGAAGAGACACGCTCGATCGAAGCCCTGCGCCAGTTGCTGGCGAAATGGGGGCCGCGCTGGAGCCCCGCTCAACTACAGCAACTCGTCGCGCGCAGCCGCCTGCTCGCCCAGTTACTCACCCAGGCCAACCGACACGACGAGGCCCAGCAGCAGCAGATCCTGGTCCAAACCCAGCGCATGGAAGCCCAGCAGCAGCAGATCCTGGTCCAAACCCAGCGCATGGAAGCCCTGCAGCACGACATCTCCGGCGCCCAGCGCGACGCTGAAGACTGGCGCCAGCGCTTCGAATGGGTCACCGCCTCGCTATCGTGGCGGCTCACCGCCCCGCTGCGCAGCGGCAAGTCCGCTGCCCGCGTCGCCGTTCGTCAGGCACGCAGCGCAGCTTGGCGTGCCGCGCTGTGGACCTACCGCCAGGACGCCCTGCGCCCCCTCATCGCCGCCGTGCCCTTCGGCGTAAAGCAGCGGCTGCGTGGCTTCCTGCGCCACGAGGAGCCCATCCCCGCCGAGCCCCTCTCCACCACGCCAAGCGAACTCCTCGTCAGCATCGTCATTCCGGTCTACAACCACGCCGACTACATCGAGGACTGCATCACCAGCGCCCTCGTCCAAACCTACCCGCACGTCGAGGTCGTCGTCGTCGACGACGCCTCACCCGACGCCCGCGTGCGCGAGATCCTCCACCGCCTCGAAGGCCACCCGCGGCTCAAGGTCATCTACAACGAAAACAACCTCGGCATCTCCCGCACCCAAAACAGGGCGCTGGTAGCCAGTCGCGGCCAATTGATCGGCTTTCTCGACTGCGACGACCACCTGACGCCGGATGCGGTCGAGCGCTGCGTCGCAGCGTGGAACCCCGGCATCGTGTACCTGCACACCGGCCGCATCAACATGGACGCCGAAGGCAAGGAGATCAACCGCATCTCCTTCGAGCACCTGCCGCGCCACGACTACTTCGCCGAAAACCTCGAGCGCATGTACGCCACCCACTTCAAGGTCATCCGCCGCGATGCCTTCACAAAGGTCGGCCTCTTCGATCCGCGCTTCGACTCCGCGCAGGACTACGACATGCTGATGCGGATCGCCTTTCACTACCCCAGTAGCGCCTTCCTGCACCTGCCTGCCTTCGTTTACCACCACCGCATCCACGACCGCCAAGCCACCGAGCGGATGAACACCCACCAGCAGTGGTCCACCGAGACGATCCAGAACGAGGCGCGCACCCGCCAGGACATCCGCAACGGCCACTTCGACAAGTTCCTGTCGATCATCATGCTGTCCTTCGGCAAGCAGCGTCAGACCCTGGAGGCACTGCAAAGCCTCCAGGAGACCGTGCGCGTGCCGCACGAGATCATCCTGTTCGACAACGGCTCCGACCCCGAGACGGTCGACTTCATCAAGACCCGCATCGAAGGTCGCTTCCCCGGCCTGCGGGTGTTCTACAACGACACCAACCTGGGCCCGGCCGCCGGTCGGCGCGAAGCGCTCAAGCTCGCCAAGGGTGACTGGTTCATCGTCTTCGACAACGACGAGATCGCCGAACCCGGCTGGCTCGAGGAACTCCTCGTTCGCGCCCGCGCCCTCCCCGACGTCGGCGCCGTTTGCTGTCGCGTGGTATTCCCCAACCGCCGGCTCCAGTTCTCCGGCGGCTACATTGCCCCCATCGACGAAGAACTCATCGATCTCAAGTTGCACGACCAGGAAGCCAGCATCGACGACCTCGCCACCGCCGAATTCCGCGAGATCGACTGGTCGCCGATCGGCGCCACGCTTTTCCTCGAAAACCCGGTCCGGCACCTGCATGGCGGCTACCCCAACGTCTTCGAGGACGCAGGAGTCTCCATGGCCCTGCGCCGCGAAGGCAAGCGCCTGCTCAACAGTCCGGGCTCCTGGGTGTGGCACGAGCACTACATGTTCCGCAAGGAAGTCGACATGAAAGAGCGCTACCTGCAGAGCCGCTACGACCCCAGGAAGATGCTGATCAGCGTCGCCTCCTTCTACCGCGAGAACGGCAAGATCATCCGCGACGAGTACATCTGGCGCGAAAACGGCCTCGACGCCCTCAGCCGCGAACAGCTCAAGTCCCTCCTCGAAAAGCAGCCACTCTCCGCATGAAGCTCGCCGCCGCGCTCCAGCGCGACAACAACAATCTCGACCTCTTCCGCCTGATCGCCGCCTGCATGGTGATCTACGGGCACGCCTTCGCGCTGGCGCCGGGTGGAAGCACGCGGGATCTCGTCGGCAGCACGCTCGGCTTCGACTATTCGGGCTCGCTCGCGGTGAAGATCTTCTTCTTTCTCAGCGGCCTGGTCGTCACCAACAGCCTGATCGAAAAGGGCGACCCCCTGCGCTTCGTCATCGCGCGCGTCTTCCGCATCTGGCCGGCCTTCCTGGTGGTGGTCACCGCGAGCGCGCTGATCCTCGGCCCATTGATGACGAACCTGGCGCTGAGCGATTACTTCAGCCATTCCGACACCTTCAAGTACATCCGCCGCAATGCACTCATGAACATCCAGTTCATGCTGCCCGGCGTGTTCGAGGACAACCCCTACAAAGGCGCAGTCAACGGATCTTTATGGAGCATTCCGCTTGAGGTCGGCGCATATATCGTGCTCCTCGGCCTCTTCATGCTCGGCGTGCTGAAGTCGCGCCTCCTCGCACTGGGCATCTTCCTGCTCATCGCGCTCGACCCACTGGTGGGCAACAGGCTCCTGTTCACCTGGCTCGGCGCACCCGAACTGAAGCTGCTCCCCCCCTGCTTCGCCTTAGGCGCGATCATGGCCTTGTACAAGGACCACATCCGGGTCGACGCCCGATGCATCCTTGGCGCTTGGCTGCTGTACTACCTGTTCCGCCACTCCGCCCACAACTTCTACTTTTTCTACGCCGCGCTCTTCCTCAGCATCGTCCAGATTGCGACCACGGCCACCGCCCTGAGGCTACGTCCGAAGGCCGACATCTCGTACGGCGTCTACCTGTGGGGCTTCCCGGTCCAGCAAGTCATGGCCCACCATTTCGCCGCCCACGGCGTAGTCGCCAACCAGTTGTTGTCGCTGGGGGTCACGCTGCTGCTCGGCCTCGCCTCGTGGCACCTCGTCGAAAAGCGCTGCATCGCCCTGGGCGGCGCGCTGACACGACGGTGGGCGAACTGAGCGGGCTCAGTCACCCGCTGCCAGTTCCTCGAGCGACTCCGGCCTGAGGATCAGCAACTGGCTGCCGTCGCGCCGCAGGATCTCCTGGTTCTGCAGTTGCTGGAAGGCACGCGTGACGGTTTCACGGCTCGAATTGATCATGATCGCGATCTCCTGGTGCGTCGGCGAGGCCGGGATGCACCGCACCCCTGATGCACTGCGCTCAGGGCCCGCCTCGGCCAAGCGCAGCAACTGCGCGCACACCCGCTGCATCGGGTTGGCGAGCGCCAGCAGAAGGCGCTGACCACCCACCTCGCGCAGCCGACCGGCCAAGCGCAGCGCCACCTTCTCGGCCACCTGCGGGGTAGCGAACATCAGCGCGCGCGCCTGCTCTTTGGGGAACAGCAGCAAGCTCGATGGCGACAACGCGATCACCGTCTCTGCCATCGGCAGGCGGTCGATCACCGCCATCTCGCCGAAGAACTCCCCCGGCCCCACGAAATAGAGCCCGACCTCGCGGCCGTCCAGGGTGAAATCGACCCCCTGTAGCCGGCCGTCGAGCAGAAAGGGGAAGAACTGCAAGGCATCGCCCCGCTTGACCACCACCTCGCGCCTCACCACCTTGCGCTCGAGCGCGCCCGAGGCCAGCCCCGTGAGAGCATCCTGCGGGAAATCGCGCAACAAGGGGATCTGTTTCAGCAAACCGGCATCGACAGGCATCTATCGGGACAACCTCGCCCGGAGGGCACAAGGAGCACAGCAAGTCGGGACGCAAAAAGACTGCCCACCATCCGCTACTAGCGAGCAAGGCACTGCAGCCCATGTGATCACGCTCACACACCGACAGCAGACACCCCGATATTATCAAACGCTCTCCCGAGTGCCGTATCCGCCACCATGAAGCCGATCACACAGCCCGCCCTCGCGCATCCGCGGCCAGCGCTCCCCAGCCGCCTTGCCCGCATGCTGCTTCTTCTGTGCATCGCGGCGCCGGCCACCGCCCTTTCAAGCGGTCCCGGCGAGATCAGCTTCGTCATCGGCCAGGTCCGGATCATCGACGCCGCCGGCGCCGTGCGTGCGGCCGAAGCCGGTGGCAGCGTGGTCGCGGGCGAGCGAATCGAGACCGGCTCCTCGGGCCATGTGCATCTGCGCATGGTCGATGGGGGCTACCTCAGCGTGCGCCCGGGCTCGCGCTTCTTAATCGAGCAGTACGAAACCGTCCCTGGCGCCACGGCCATCCGCCTGCGGCTCGACGAAGGCGTGGTGCGCTCCATCACCGGCACCGCCGCCCGTGAACAAAAGGACCGCTTCCGCCTCAACACCCCACTCGCCGCCATCGGCGTTCGCGGCACCGACTTCGTCGTGCAGGCGGGTGGCGAGGGCGTGCGCGCTTTGGTAAACGAAGGCACCATCGTGGTCGCTCCGCTCGGCGCAGACTGCACCGCGCACACACTCGGGCCATGTAGCGGCGGAAGCGCGCGCGAACTGTCCGACGCCATGGGCCGTGTGTTGCTCGAGCTCAAGGGCCTGCAGGCACCCGCGCTCGTGCCCATCGACGGCTCCTCGCCCGACCACTTCACGCCTGCCGCCCCGCAGGAGCCCGACACACGAAAGACCTCACCGATCGCGGCCGAAGCCGCCATCGCCGCCCCTTTCGAACCCGGCGACCTGAAACACCCCTCTCGCCCCCCTCCACAGCCGCCAACGCCCGCACAACCGGAGCCGTCAGTAACCTCCGCCCCCGGCACCCAACCTGCCGACGTCACCCAATTGCGCTGGGGGCGCTGGGCCAACGCGCGGGAGGGCGACCAGCTCAGCACCGCGGTCGCCGAAGCGCGCGAGGGGCGACGCATCACCATCGGCAACAACTACGTCAACCTCTACCGCCGCCCCGATGACACCCGCCCCCTCCCCGCCCACCTCGGCCAGGTCGGCTTCGGGCTGGCCGCCGGGCAGGTGGCACTGGTCCAGGGCAACGGCGCCACCTCGGCCGGAACGGTGCACGGCGGCCGTCTCGACGTGGACTTCGCCCAGCGCAGCTTCGCCACCCACCTCGATGTCTCGCATGCGCTCACCGGCGCGGTGAAGGTCGAATCCGCCGGCGGCATCACCAGCAACGGCACCTTCTTCGTGAACAGACCCGACGGGCTGGTCGCCGGCGCGGTCACCATGGACGGCACCGAGGCCGGCTACCTGTTCGACAAGGTCGTGCCGCAGGGTGTCCTCTCCGGCACCACCCTCTGGAAGCGCTGAACCCATGCGATCCGCCCTTCCCGAGTCCCTGCTCCACCCCCGCCGCCTTCGCCTGTTCGCCGTGGCCCTGGCAGCCACCGTCGCCCTCGCCGCAGGCGCTACGGGCCTTTTTTCCGCGCTCGAGGAGCGCAGCGCCGATCCGCTCTGGCAATCGGCCAGCTCCCTGGCCGACACCGCCGAACGCCGCATCGTCATCGCCGAGATCGACGAAAAGAGCCTGGCCGAGCTCGGCCCCTGGCCGTGGCCGCGCGAGCGCATGGCCGCGCTCGTCGACGCGCTCGCCGGCTATGGTGCGCGCACCCAGTTGCTCGACGTCGTCTTCCCCGAAGCGCGCCCCGGCGACGAGGCCCTGGCCGCGGCCCTGGTCCGCCATCCGGTGCATGTCGGCCAGCTTTTCTCCCCCGGCGCGGATGCCAACCGCGTGGCCAGCCTCTCCGGCGCGGTCGCCGGTCAGATCTGCGACGGACGCTTCCCGGTAGCCGGCGGCTACATCGGCAATACGCCCGCGCTCGCCCGCCAGGCAGGGCACATCAGCCCCATGCTCGACGGTGACGGCACCGTGCGCCGCATCGCCCCCGTCCTCTGCCACCAGCAGCACGCCTATCCCGCCCTCGCCCTCGCCGGCCTCGCCAGCCTCGTCCCCGGGCAGGCGCTCACACTCGAATACCACGAAGGCCGCGGACTGCTCGCGCCCCACGCCTGGCTCGCGCTACCCGGACAAGGCCTGCGCCTGCCGCTCGACCGCGACGGCACCACCCGCCTCGCCTTCACGCTGCCGCGCGCCGCGCTCAGCGCCACGCCGGTCGCCGACATCCTCGCCGGCCGTAGCCCGCGCGAACTGCTCGACGGTGCCATCGTGCTGGTGGGCGCCACCGCTTTCGGGCTCGGCGACACCGTGGCCACCCCACTCGACGGAAACACCGCCGGCGTCGAGGTGCACGCCCGCCTGCTCGCCGGCCTGCTCGACCAGCGTCTGCCCTACGCGCCGCGCGGCGCCGCGCTGTTCCAGGTGCTGTTCTGCGCCCTCGGGGCGCTCGCGCTGCTGTGGCTGGCGTCGCGGCAGCAGCGCCTGCACGTCGTGGTGCTGCCGACCGCCGGCCTCGCCCTCGCCGCGCTCGCCTACGGACTGCACGCCGTGCTGCTGCTCGAGGCCGGCCTCTGGGTGGGCTGGATGGTGCCGGCGGTGTTCGCCGCGCTTGCCGGCCTGGGGCTCGCCAGCGCCGAGTTCGCCCGCACCCGCGTCGAGCGCCAGCGCCTGTACCAGAACCTCGCCAGCTACCTGCCCCGCCAGGTCGCCGCGCAGATCGCCCTGCACGAGCCGGTCGGCACCATCGAGGCCGAGCGTCGCGAGATCAGCGTGCTTTTCGCCGACCTGCGCAATTTCTCGGCGTACTGCGAAGCCCGCCCCCCCGAAGAGGCCGCGGCCGTGCTGCACGCCTTCTTCACCACCGCGCAGCGCGTCGTCACCCGCCACGGCGGCATCATCGAAGAATTCACCGGCGACGCCGTCATGGCCATCTGGAACGCGCCCACGGTCTGCCCCGAGCACCCGCGCCACGCGCTCGCCGCCGCCTATGAGCTCGACGCCGAGGTTGCTGCCCTGCTGCCCGCCGAGGCGCCGCCCGGGCTCGAGCCGCTGGCGCTCGGCATGGGGCTGGAAACCGGCAAGGCCCTGGTCGGCTCGGTCGGCGCCGCCGATCGCCGCACCCACACCGCGCTCGGCGAAACCGTCAGCATCGCGTCGCGCCTGCAGGCGATGAGCGCCGAGCTCGCCGCCGCGGTGGTCGTCGGCCCGGGCGCTGCCGCGCGCCTGCCCGATGCGCGCCTCACTTGCGTGGGCGATTTCCTCCTCGAAGGCCTGCAGATCCCCCGGACCCTGTATATTCCGGCTCCGGCGGCGCGCGCCGAGCACGCGCCCAAGACGGCCCGCATCCGCCTGGTCGCCTGACCACCAACGTCCGGAGGCCCCGCCTCCGCCCCAGCCACACTGTGCCGCTCTCCCACACAGGAGGGCGGCCGATGTTTACTTGCGGATGAGATTTCTCTGCGCTCTCGCCCTGCGGGCCGCCACCTTCGTCCTGTGGGCGGCCCTCCTGGCCGCACCGCCGGCCCGGGCAGCCTGCCCCCCGCTTCCGGCCACCCTGCTCGACGAGCTCGATGACCGCGCCGCAGCCCTGCACCGCCTCGACGCCCACGCCCAGGCCTGCGCCCACGATGCCGTCTGGCACGCCCAGCGCGGCGCGCTGCTGCTCGAGCTGGGCCGCGTAGCAGAAGCCGCTGAAAACCTCGAACGCGCGCTGCTCCTCGACCCCCTTCTGGCGGGTGCGCGAATCGACTACGCCGACGCCCTCGCCGCGCTCGGCGACCTCGAGGCCGCCAGCGAGCTCGCCACCAGCCTGCTGCGCCTGCCCGACCTCCCCGCCGCCGCCCGCCGCCATCTCGAGGCGCGCCTGCGCCACTGGCGCCAGGCCGGCACCGACGCCGCCACGCCTTGGCAGCGCCGCATCGAACTCGCCGCACAGTTCGGCTGGGAACGCAACCTCAACGGCGGCCCCGCTGCCGACACCATCCTGCTCACCCCGCCCGAGGGTAGCATCGAGCTACCCATCGCCGCCTCGCAGCGCCCGCGCGCAGGCATGGCCGCGCAGACCAGCGCCGAAGTGCAGGCCCTGCGTCCGCTGGGCGACGACTGGAGCCTCTTTCTGCGCGGACACCTGCGCCTGCGCGACACCACCGGCAGCGACAGCGACTACCTGCTCGGCAATTTCGACGCCTATCTGTTGCATCGGCGCAACAACCAAGAAACCAGCCTCCAACTCGCCCGCCTCGAACAGCGCTTCGGCGGCCGCCACCTTCTCGCCGAGACCCGACTCGCCGCCCAACGCCAGTGGCTGGGTGCGCCCTGTCGCCCCCGGCTGGGGCTCGACACGGCCCGCCGAGACTATCCCGGCGCCCCGCAACTCGGCGGCAAACAGCTCGGCTTGCGCGCGGGGCTGATGTGCGTAAACGGCGCCTGGCGCACCGATCTTGACCTGCGCGCCGCCATCGACAAACCGCTGCGCACAGACCGCCCCGGCGGCGCGCAGCGCTGGCTGGAGCTGCAATGGAGCGCCACCTGGCAAGGTACTGACTACCGTGCCGAAGCGAGCGCTAGCCTGGGCCAAGTGCTCGACCGCGAAGGCTACAGCCTGCTGCTCAACGAGGGCGAGGCCCGCGAGATCCTTCGCCAGGCGCTGCGGCTCGAGCTTGCCCGACCCCTCGCGCCGCACTGGGAGGCCGTGCTCGCCGTCGAGCACTTCCGCCAGCGCGCCAACCTGGCCCTCTTCGCCCTGCAGAACCATGGGCTATACTTCGGCGTCCGTCATCGCTATTGACCTGGCGTACGCGCAAGCGTGACTTTTTCACGCTTCGCGGCCGTTCATGTGATTGCGGTCACACCCGAACCGCGCGACCCGGCTAAACTCCGTTCCGAATCTTCGGGGCCGTGCCAGGCGCGAAGTTCATAAACCACTAGCCCGCATTTCTCACAGATAGGAGGCGCATCGCGGCCGGAAATATGAGAAAGTTGTTTTGCGAGAACGACTTAACCATACTCCGGAGGAATCCGC
>NZ_JBNCAR010000018.1:0-68741 GCF_051280715.1 Thauera sp. AutoDN2
GAACGTCGACAGCGCCAGGCCGGTGGCCTGGCAATACTGCGGAATGCTCAAGCCTTGCCGACGCCGCTGCTGCTCATGCGCGCGCCAGAATGCATCGTCGCGGTGTACGCGCCGCTGTACGGCCACCTCGCCACGGCGCTGAGCCGGTAGCTCCGCCTGCGCCATCAGTCTCTCCTGCTCCATCGTCGTTCTCCAGAAGTGAGTTCGGAGATGCAACGATCGATGATTCAGCTCTGATCGGGAACTACGGGGTTGCTCGGACGGTTACAGTGCGCTCGCCTTTGCCGACCAGTTGCTCGCCGCCAACCCGGCCTACGCCCGCGCCAACCCGCAGATCGCCGAGCGCATCAAAATGATCAAGGGCCAGGACCGCCACTACGTCGCCCACGAATACTTCAACCGCGACTGGCAGCCCATGGCTTTTGCCAAGATGGCGCAGTGGCTGGAGCCGGCCAAGCTGCAATGGGCCTGTTCGGCCAATTATCTGGACGCCATCGACGCGGTGAACCTCACTGCCGAGCAGCAGGCGCTGCTGGCCGGCATTCCCGACCCGATGTTCCGCCAGACCACGCGCGATTTTTGCGTGAACCAGCAGTTCCGCAAGGACTACTGGGTCAAGGGCGCGCGCAAGCTCTCCGCGCTGGAGCAAGCCGAAGCGCTACGCGCCCAGCGCATCCTGCTGGTGCAACCGCGCGCCGACGTCAGCCTGAAAGTCACCGGCGCCCTGGGTGAGGCCAATCTGCAAGAAGCGGTGTACGGTCCCATCCTCGACCAACTCGCCGACCACAAGCCCAAGACGCTCGCCCAGCTGGAGCAGGCCCTGCAGGCGAGCGGCGTCAATTTCCCCCAGCTCGTCCAGGCCGTGATGGTGCTGGCCGGCGCCGGCGTTGTGCTCGCCGCCCAGGAAGACACCGCCGCCACCAAAGCGAGAAAGCATACCGAGCGCCTCAATACGCATCTGATGCAGAAAGTCAGGAGCAGCAATGACCTGAACTACCTGGCCAGCCCGCTCACCGGCGGTGGCGTCACCGTGCCCCGCTTCCAACAGCTGTTTCTGCTGGCCAAGCAGCAGGGCCACAAGCAGCCGCAGGACTGGGCCCGCCTCGTGTGGAATATCCTCGCCGCACAAAGCCAGCGCCTGCTCAAGGACGGCAAGACGCTGGAAAGTGCCGAAGAGAATCTGGCCGAGCTCACCCGCCAAGCCAGCGAGTTTGCCGAGAAACGGCTGCCGATTTTGAAGGCCTTGCAGATTGCGTGAAGCCAGCTTGGGGCGCCTGCGCCCGCTGCTGCCCAACGAACCCTGCCTGCACCTGCCCGCTGCTGAAAGGGCGCTGAGCGAGCGCCATCTGCTGCCGGTGCTCGCCGAGTTGGAGGCCTTCTTTATGGCCGTGCGCTTGCAGCTCGACCCCGCACTGGAACGCCTGCAGCCGGTGAAGCTGGGCAAGCCGTATCCGCTGGGCCAGTGCCTGGAAATTGCGCTGGCGGTCGAAAAGCGCCTGCGCAAGGTGAAGGAAGCGGCGCTGCCGCCGCAGGCTGTGCCGGGGTGGCGGGCTTTCAAAGCCTTCCTGCGTGCAGGCGGTTCGTTCCGCCAGGTGTGGGGTGACCTGCGCGGCCAGTATTTCCAGAACGCCTTTCAGTTGGGCAGCCTGTATGTGGATGTCTCCAACGACACGGTGGTGCCGACCAAGCCCAAGGTGGAGGTGCTGCCCTTCGAGGCTGCCCGTTTCGGCCCTGTCCGCTGCTTCGCCCAGTTCCGCCAGATTGCCACGTCCTACTGGCAGGACCAGGTGTACCCCAACCATGTGCTGCCCGAACTTGCGCCGCACTGCCCGCTGATCCACGTCAGCAAGGCAGGCCGCATCAAGCTGCACGACGCCACCCTGTACATGCTGGCCATGACACGTAGCCAGGCATTCGAACCCAGCGAGGCCGTGCTGCGCGAAGCCCCCATGCCGCGAGCGGTGTTCGAGCGTGCAAAACCAAAGGACACCCACTTTGTTTGACGTTGGCATGTTGATGGTCTAGTCTTACGTCATGACGCGCCCACGCTCCACCCTCGTCTCCGTCTCCGATACCCCGTGGTATCACGTGGTATCGCGCTGTGTCCGCCGCGCCTTTCTGTGCGGTTCAGACGCTCATAGCGGCCAGAGCTTCGAACACCGCCGCGGCTGGATCGTCGAGCGGGTCAAGCAACTGTCCGGGGTGTTCGCCATCGATGTGGCGGCTTACGCGGTGATGAGCAATCACTACCACCTAATACTGCGCATCGACGCTGAGCGCGCCCGCAGCTGGACCCGCGACGAAGTGCTGCGTCGCTGGACCCAGCTCTTCGACGGTCCGTTGGCTGTGCAACGCTTGCTGGCGGGCAAGGGCGATGAGCTGGATGCAGCCACCCATCTGGCCATCGACGAATGGGCGCAGAAGGTCCGCGCCCGCCTGTGCGACCTGTCCTGGTTTATGCGGGTGCTCAACGAAACCATCGCCCGCAAGGCCAATGCGGAAGACGACGTCACCGGTCGCTTCTGGGAAGGGCGCTTCAAGAGCCAGGCCTTGCTCGACGAGCAAGCCATCCTGACCGCGATGGTCTACGTGGATCTCAACCCCATCCGCGCCCAGATGGCGCAAACGCCGGAAGACTCCGAACACACCTCGGTGGCCGAGCGCATCAAGCAGCTCAAGCCCGCGGCCCAGCGGCAACGCCGCAAGTCACCCACAACCGCCCCCGCACGGAGCAACGCCGCGGCGCCGCAATCGGTCAGCGCCGTCGCGACCCCTATCGTCGCCCTCAAGTGCGAAACCCACCTCGCCCAGTTGCCCCAGCAGCCGCTGATGCCCTTCGACGCCACCGCCCGGCTCAAGGCGGCGATTCCCTTCGCTTTTGACGACTACCTGGACCTGGTCGACACCACAGGCCGCTGCATCCGCCCCGACAAACGCGGTGCCATTGCCGGGCGTACGCCGAAGCTGCTTAACCGCCTGAACATCGACCCCGAGCACTTCATCGACTGCGCTACGAACCTGATGAAGCAATTCGGCAGCGCCGTCGGCGCGCCTGCGCACCTGACCGAGTTGTGTGCGACACGGCAGGTGAAGTATCTGCGCGGGATGACGGTGGCGAAAGCGGTGTTTGAGCTTAGGGCGGCGTGAGAGAGCCGGACGGCTGGTTCTGATGTTCAACCGGGATAACCGCCGCTACCATCTTGCTCACATCAATGGGCGCTACCAGGGCTACGGGGCGGCTGTCGCCACTGAAGATGGCAATATTCTCGACGAGACCTTTCCGGCTAAACAGCTCAAGATGGTGCAGGCGTGGATCGAGACTCACAAGGAAGAACTCTATGTGGATTGGGAACTGGCGGTGAATGGCGATGCCCCATTCAGGATTGCCCCTTTGCAGTGAGGAATCTCATGTTGCTTGATGTGGTTGCGGTTCAGATACAACCGGATTTTCAGATGGATCTTGAGTTTGATAACGGCGAACGCCGCCGCTTTGATATGCGTCCCCTGCTGGCGATGAAGCCCTGGAATCGAGTCGCTGCGACGGCCCTTTTCGAGCGCGCCCGAGTCGATTACGGGACGGTCGTCTGGCCAGGCGAAATCGATATCGCGCCTGAGACGCTATACGACGATTCGGTGCCCTTGGATAACTACTCCTGAGACGGGGGCGGCTACGGTAGGTCCTAGGTGTTAGTCCCGCGCTCGCCGGATCGTCAGTTCTTTGCGCGGCAGAAATTTCATATAGGACTTGCTGTACAATCGCGCCGCACATGTACATCCTTCGCCTCCGGCTCGATACCTCACCCGAACAGAAAGCCCGCCTGCTCACCCTGCAGGCCGCCTTTGCACGCCTTTGCAACACCCTGGCGCCCGTGGTCCGCGACACTCGCTGCTGGAACCGGGTGGCGCTGCATCACATGACTTACAAGGGGCTGCGCGAGCAGTTTCCCGAGATTGGCTCACAGATGGTGTGCAACGCGATCTACTCGGTGTGCCGCGCCAGCCGCCTTGTTTATCAACATCCGAAGAGCCCCTTCAACGTAGCACGCCTGGACAACAGCCCGCTGCCGTTGCTGCGCTTTGCCGACAGCTGCCCGGTGTATTTCGACCGTCACACCCTCAGCCTCAAGGCGGGACAGGTGTCGATGTATACGCTCGACGGCCGCATGCGCTTTCAGCTTGCGCTGCGCCCCGAGGACGAAGCCGCCTTTCATGAACAGAAGCTACGCGAGATCGTGCTGTCACAGCAGTCCGGCGGGGGCTTCGAACTTGCGTTTTCGTTCGCAGAGACCGATACGGATGCGGCCGACGCGGCGGCGGCTGCCGACGAGATTCCCGAATACCTGATGGTTGAAGAGACCGCATGAACCCGAACAAAAAACCGTCCGAGCTTCACGAGGCTGTGCTGGCTTTCAAGTCGCATTACTGGCGCGCGTTCTGCTTCGCTCTTATCGGCGCCTTGCTCGTGCTTGCGCCCACCGCATACATGTTTGAAGTGTACGACCGCGTGGTGAACAGCCGCAGCTACATTACCCTGGGCATGCTGACCCTCGTGGTGGTGCTGGCCTATATTGTAATGGAGGTGCTCGACTGGGCGCGCTCCGAAACCATGCGCGAAGCCGGGCAGTTGCTCGATCGCCGTATGGCACCGCGCGTGTTCCAGGCGATGTATCAATCCAACCTGCGCCGCCTGGGGCCGCCGAGCGTGCAGCCGATGAACGATTTCCGCACCGTGCGCGACTTCCTGCCCAACCCGGTGGTTGGCGCCATGATGGAGTCGCCAGTGTCGCTGGTTTTCATGGTGATCCTGTTCCTCGCCCACCCCCTGCTCGGCTGGGCTGCGGTGGCGGGCGCAGTGGTCCAGGTCGGACTGGCCTGGCTCAACGAGCGCAGCACCAACCCGCCACTCACCGAAGCCAACCGTTCGGCGATCGCCGCGCAGCAGTATGCCGACGGATCCCTGCGTAACGCTGAAGTCATCGAGGCGATGGGCATGCTGCACCATATTCACCACCGCTGGATGGAAAAGCAGCACGAGTTCCTCGGCAAGCAGGCGCAGGCTTCGGACAAGGCCGGCGCCTTTCAGGCCGGCACCAAGTTCGTGCAGACCACGATGGGTTCGCTGCTGCTTGGTCTCGGCGGCTGGCTGATTCTCGAGGATGCACTCGCCGGTGGCCCCGGCATGATGATCGTAGCCTCGGTGCTGGGCGGGCGAATGCTGGCGCCGCTGGTGCAGATGGTTAGCCAGTGGCGCGCGGTGGTGAACGTGCGCGATGCTTGGCGCCGTCTCGACCAGTTGCTCACCCAGGTGCCCGACACTGCACCGGCGATGGCGTTACCCGCGCCGCGCGGTCAGCTCAGCGTGGAGAACGTGATCGCAGGCGCACCTGGCAGCAACACGCCGATCCTGCGCGGCGTCGCATTTGCCCTGCAGCCGGGCGAGGTGCTTGCAGTGGTGGGGGCCTCGGCCTCCGGCAAGACCTCACTCGCCAGGCTGCTTGTGGGGTTGTGGCCGTGCATCAGCGGGAAGGTACGCCTGGACGGCGCTGACGTATTCGCATGGGACAAGCTCGAACTCGGCCCCCACCTCGGCTACCTGCCGCAGGGGGTGGAGCTGCTAGAAGGCACGCTCGCCGAGAACATTGCCCGCTTCGGCGAGGTGGACACCGCTAAGGTGCACGCGGCAGCGAGCCTGGTGGGGCTGCATGATTTCATCCTGTCCCTGCCCCAGGGTTATGACGCCCCGGTCGGGCGCGACGGCGCCATTCTGTCTGGCGGCCAGCGCCAGCGTGTGGCCCTAGCGCGTGCCCTCTATAACGACCCAGTGTTCGTCGTACTCGACGAGCCCAACTCCAGCCTCGATGAGGCTGGCGACGCTGCGCTGGCACAGGCGATCGCTCAGCTCAAGGTGCGTGGCACAACCTTCGTCATCATGACCCACCGTACCAGCGTACTCGCCGTGGCAGACAAGATGCTGGTACTGCGCGACGGCGTGCAGCAAGCCTTCGGGCCGCGTGATCAGGTCCTGGCCGCGCTCAACCAGGCGGCGCAGGCCGCCCAGCAGCCCCAGGGCGGACAGGTCTCTGCACCGGCGCCCGCGATGGTAGCCGCACGCTGAACGCTCCCTCACACACGAATCGATCGAATCCAACATGGCAGCCTCCGGCTTCTTCGGGCGCAGCGAACTCGCCGCCACCCTCTACGCTTTCCGGCGTGAATTCCTCATCGTGGGCATCTTCAGCATGGTGGCCAACGTGCTGATGCTCGCCCCCACGCTCTACATGCTGCAGGTCTACGACCGCGTGCTGGTCAGCCGCAGCGAGCTCACCCTGCTGGTGGTGTCGCTGATCACGCTTTTCTTCTTCGCGGTGATGGCGTTCGCCGAGTGGTCGCGCTCGCGCCTGCTGGTGCGCGCTGGCGTACGCCTCGATGCGGTGCTCAGCACCAGGGTCTTCAACGCCAGCTTCGAGGCCAACCTCAGCCAGTCGGGCGCCCCCGCGCAGCGTGCATTCAATGATCTCACCGAGGTGCGCCAGTTCCTCACCGGCAATGGCATCTTCGCATTCTTCGATGCGCCCTGGGCACCGATCTACATCGCTGTGCTGTTCTTCCTGCACCCCTTTCTGGGCTGGGTCTCGATCGGCTTCGCGCTGGTGCAGGCGGCGCTTGCCTGGTTCGGCCACCGCCGCACCATCGCCCCGTCCGAAGCGGCTTCCAAGGCAGCGCTCGACGTCAACCTCTACCTGCAGGGCAAGATGCGTAATGCTGAGGTAGTCGAGTCGATGGGCATGCTGTCCGGCTTGCGCGAGCGCTGGCGCAGCCGCCATGCCGAGTACATGGACCGCCAGGGCGAGGCACAGGGGCTTACCCACCGCATCACCGCAATCAGCAAGTGGGTGCGCTACTGCCAGCAGTCGCTGGCACTGGCCGCCGGCGCGCTGCTGGTGATCGAAGGCGAACTCACCGCCGGCGGCATGATCGCTGCCAACGTGCTGATGACGCGTGCCCTGGCGCCGATCGATCAGATGGTCAATACCTGGCGCAGTTTTATCGGCGCGCGCAGCGCCTTCCTGCGTCTGGAAACACTGCTCCGGGCCCACCCCGAGCGCGACCCCGCGCTCAGTCGCGTGCCGCCGACCGGTCAGGTGGTGGTACGCGATGTGGTGGCGAGCGCACCGGGCCGGGCACAGCCGATCCTGCAGGAGGTGAGCCTGCAGGCCAGTCCAGGCACGGTCACCGTGGTGCTGGGTCCGTCGGGGTCGGGCAAGTCGACGCTGGCGCGCGTGCTGATGGGGATCTGGCCAGATGTCTCTGGAGAGGTCCTGCTCGATGGCCAGCCACTCGGTGGCTGGAGCCGCGCCGAACTGGGACCTCATGTCGGCTACCTGCCGCAGGACGTCGAACTGTTCGACGGCACCATTGCCGAGAACATTGCGCGCTTCGCCGAGGTCGAGTCCGATAAGGTGATCGCCGCCGCACGCAGTGCCGGGCTGCATGACATGATCCTGCGCTTCCCCAAGGGCTACGACACGCCGATGGGCGAGGCCGGCAGCCTGCTCTCGGGCGGCCAGCGCCAGCGCGTCGGGCTGGCGCGCGCGATCTATGGCGACCCGGCGCTGATCGTGCTCGACGAGCCCAACGCCAACCTCGACGACGTCGGCGAGGTCGCGCTGATGCGGGCCGTCCGCGAGCTCCGGGACAAGGGGCGCACGGTGTTTCTGATTACGCACCGCCCCGGTGCGGTCGCAGTCGCTGACCAACTGCTGGTGCTGCGCGACGGCCGCGTGCTGCGCCAGGGGCCGCGCGACGCAGTGCTGACCTGGCTGCAGGCGCAGGTCCGCCCGGCAGCCGCCGCGCCGACTGCACCGGCCTCGTCCGCAGCGCCGCCAGCACACGCGCTCGGCTGAGTGCGGCGCCGACTTCACTCGCAGACCGAATTCGCAACGATTTCAGCTGGATACGACAAACATGGCTAATTCCGATTTCAACAACCTTCCGACGGCGGCGCCCGGCAAAGGAGCGCCTCCGGCCGACACCGGCCGCGCCGCCCGCGTCGGCCTGTGGGCGCTCGGTCTCGGCTTCGGCGGCTTCCTGCTGTGGGCGGCCTTCGCGCCGCTCGACGAGGGCGTGCCCGCGCAGGGCACGGTGATGGTGGACACCAAACGCAAGACGGTGCAGCACCTGAGCGGCGGCATCATCAAGCGCGTACTGGTGGGCGAGGGCGAGCTCGTCGAGGAAGGCCAGATCCTAATCGAACTCGACGCTGCTACCGCACGCGCCAACTTCGAATCTGTGCGCCAGCGCTATCTCGGCCTGCGTGCGATGCAAGGCCGCCTCGAAGCAGAGCAGACTGATGCCGACCGCGTGAGCTTCCATCCCGACCTGGTCGAGGCCGCGTCCGATCCGCTGATCAAGATCCAGATGGACACCCAGCGCCAGCTCTTTCAATCGCGACGTGCCTCGCTGCGTGCCTCGCTGCAGGGCATCGAAGAAAGCATTCGCGGTCAGGAGGCACTGCTGCAGACCTACCAGAGCATGCTCGGGCCACGCCGCAGCCAGCTCGCGCTGGTGATGGAGGAACTCGGGCACACCCGTGGCCTCGTCGCCGAAGGCTATGCGCCGCGAAATCGTCAGCTCGAACTCCAACGACAGGTGGCCGAATCCAACGCCGCCATCGCTGAGTTGCTGGGCAACTCGGTGCGTGCGCAACGTGCCATTGCCGAACTGCGCCAGCAGGCCATCTCTCGCCGCCAGGAATACCGCAAGGAAGTCGAGACAGAGTTGGGCAACGTGCTGCGCGAGGTGCAGTCCGATGCCGAGAAGCTGGTCGCCGTCCGCGCCGACCTCGAGCGCACCGAGATCCGCTCCCCAGCCTCCGGTCAGGCCATTGGCCTCGCCGTGCAGACGGTGGGCGGCGTGATCCAGGCCGGCCAGAAGCTGATGGACATCGTGCCGGAAGGCGAGCCGCTGCTGCTGGAGGCGAAGATCGAACCGCACCTGATAGACAAGGTACGCACCGGCCTGATGACCGACGTCCGCTTCAACGCCTTCTCGCATTCGCCGCAGCTGGTGGTCGAGGGCGAAATCGTGTCGGTATCGAACGACTTGCTCACCGAGCAGGTTGGCGGCGGGCAGATTTCTTACTATCTCGCCCGCGTGAAGGTCACGCCCGAAGGCATGCAGGTGCTCGGCAACCGGCGCTTGCAGCCCGGCATGCCGGTCGAAGTCATCGTCAAGACCGGTGAGCGTTCAATGCTGACCTACCTGCTCAACCCGCTCACCAAGCGTCTCGCAGCTTCAATGAAGGAGGAATGAGCATGCGCGCATCTCGCTTCTTGTTGGCGGCAGCGCTGGCTGGACTGCTCGGTCCGCTAAGCGCACCTGCCTGGAGCCTGGACCTGATGCAGGCCTACCAGGCCGCCCTCGCCCAGGATGCCCGCATCCGCGCCGCGCGTGCAGCTCGCGATTCGGCCATCGAGCGCCTGCCCCAGGCTCGCGCCCAGATGATGCCCAATATCGCCATCAACCTCGGCCGCAACAAGAACGACATCGATCGCACGCAGGAAAACGCGCTCGGTCAGGACGTCAAGTTCAACGAGGAATACTTCAGCTACAACCAGACCCTGCAACTGCGCCAGCCGCTGTTCCGGATGCCGCTTTTTGCCGGCCTGCGCCAAGCCGGTTTTGTCGTTGACGATGCCGAAGCCACGCTTGAGCGAGAGCTGCAGGACCTGGGGGCTCGCGTCACGGGTGCCTACATGGAGGCCCTGCTGGCTCAGGATGCGCTCGACCTGGTGCTGAAGCAAAAGGCGGTTACCACCACCCAGCTCGATGCCGCCCGCAAGTCGCTGGAAGCCGGCTTCGGCACCCGGACCGACATCGACGAGGCGCAGGCCCGGCTCGACATGAACATCGCCGATGAACTCAGCGCGCGTCAGCACGTCGAGTTCACCCGCCGTCAGCTCGAGATCCTCATCAACCAGCCGGTCGATACCCTGCTTGCAGTCGATGCCCGGCGCTTGCCGCTGCTGCCGCCCGAGCCGGCGGAGGTGGCGGAATGGATCCGACTGGCGGAGGACGGCAGCCCCGAGGTCCGCGCACTCAAGGCTCGTGTTGAAGCTGCCCGAGCCGAGATCGCCAAGGCCCGCGGCGGGCACTACCCCACCGTTGATGCTGTGGCCCAAATCTCCAAGAGCGGGAGCGAAAACGTCACCTCGCCCCGTTCGAGCTATACCAACCACCTCATCGGCCTGCAGGTTAACATTCCATTGTTTGCAGGGGGTTACGTGAACTCCACTGTGCGTCAGGCCATCGCCGAGCAGGTTCGCGCCGAGGAAAATCTGGAAGCTGCCCGCCGCGATCTGGCTGTGCGGGTGCACCGCGAGCACCGCGGCGTAACCGAAGGGGTTTTGCGGGTGCGGGCACTCGAACAGGCCGTACGCTCGGCGCAACAACTCGTGACCTCCAGCAAGCGCTCTTTCGAGGCCGGCAGCCGGACCATGGTGGATGTCCTGAATGCCGAACAACAGCTGCAGACCACGCTGCGCGACCTGGCCGAGGCCCGCTATCTTTACCTCGTGTCACGAGTCCGACTGCGGGCGCTGGTGGGGATGGATCGGGAGAGAAGCATCAGGGAGGTCAACGGCTGGCTATCGCAAGGCTAAAGTACTGTAGCGATCCCTGGCCTTTCCCCGCAGCATTCACACCAATCTCATGCCCGACGAAAGACTCGTACCCTCCCCTGAGGCCAAACCCCGCGTGGCGGTGCTGCTTGCGGCGTACAACGGGGTGCGTTGGCTACCGGCTCAACTGGCTTCGATCCTGAATCAGGAAGGTGTGAGCGTGACGGTCTTCGCGAGCATCGATCAATCGAGCGATGGCACCCAGCAGTGGCTGGAGGCGCAGACGCGATACGATGCTCGCGTCGTGTTGCTGGCGCCTGGATACTTCGGCGGTGCCGCGAGCAACTTCTTCCGTCTCTTTCGTGATGTGGCGGTTGAAGACTTCGACTTCGTCAGTCTGGCCGACCAAGATGATGTATGGCTGCCTGACAAACTCTCGAGGGCTGTCCGCCGTCTGATTGAAACGCAGGCGGCGGGGTATTCAGCTAACGTTACCGCCTTTTGGGACGACGGCAGAAAGCAAGTAATCGACAAGGCCCAGCCGCAGAGGGCGTTTGATTTCGCCTTCGAAGCGGCGGGGCCCGGCTGCACCTACGTCATGCGGCGAGATCTGGCGATCACGCTGCAGGATTTTGCTCACGCCCGCCCTCTGGAACTTGCACAGGTGTACCTGCACGACTGGTTCATCTATGCGTTCGCGCGGGCACGTGGATTTTGCTGGGTGATCGATCCGTCGCCCTGCATGTACTATCGTCAGCACGCCTCGAATCAGGTGGGGGTGAACAAGGGCTTGGGGGCCCTGCTGCGCCGGGTGCGCATGATCATCGACGGCAGGGCATTCACTCAAGCGAAGACCATTGTCCGCCTCGTCGGCGCGGACCGCATGCCACGCGTTGCAGCATTGCTGCATGGGGGACGCATCGGGCTACTCCGGCTGTCGCTCCATGCTCGTGAATGCCGTCGTCGCCCGCGGGATCAGGTCTTCTTCTTTTTCGCCTGCCTGGCGTACGCGCTGAGCCCAGGCCCATCGGTTGGCAGGGGTGCCGACAAATGATTCAGAGCAGTCATCATCACCGTCCGAACCGGTTGCTGGTGACCGGTGCGAACGGCTTCATCGGTTCGCGAGTGCTGGATCGTCTTGCAGCGGAGTGCTGCGAGGCGGTCGGTGCCGTTCGCCAAGGGGCAATGAAGCACCCTGGCTGGACGAAATGGATGCACGGACCCGACCTCGGCCCGGACGCGGACTGGGAGCCCCTGCTCACCGGCACGGACGTCGTGATTCATACGGCCGCGCGGGTGCACATGATGCAGGAGGATTCGAACACGGCCGGCGAGGCGCATAGGCTGGTCAACACGCAGGGGACTCTTGCCCTCGCCAGACAGGCCGCGGCGGCAGGCGTGAGGCGCTTCATCTTCATCAGCACGATCAAGGTCATGGGTGAACAGTCAAGGCGACCTTTTCGTGCGGGCGACACCCCGGCGCCAAGTGATGCCTACGCAAGATCGAAGCTCGATGCAGAACAAGGCCTGGAAGCCATCGGCCACGAGAGTGGTATGGAATGGGTGATCATCCGTCCACCGCTGGTCTATGGCCCCGGCGTGGGGGGCAATTTCGCAACACTGGTGAAATGGCTCGCGCGGGGCATTCCCCTGCCGCTGGGCGCGATCGACAATCGACGCTCGCTGGTAGCACGCGACAACCTGGTGGACCTGATCGCAACCTGCGTGGACCATCCTGCCGCGGCAAACAGGACGTTTATGGTGTCGGACGGAGAAGATCTTTCGACAACGGCACTGATCAGACGCCTGAGTGAGGCGATGGAGATCCGGCCCTGGCTGATCCCGGTTCCGGCGCGCGCACTGTTGCGTGTGGGCAGGCTGCTTGGTCAGGGCCCGCTACTAGAGCGCCTTTGCGGCGACCTGCAGGTCGATATCGAAGACACCAAAAGCCGCCTGGGTTGGCACCCCAGGATCGACGTCGATACCGGTTTGCGCCAAGCGTTAATGGAGCCGCGATGAAAGTCGCGCCGGCTGTTATCGCCTTGCTCGGTATCGCTCTGGCAACTGGCATGCTTACCGCTGTGCTGCGCCATTACGCCGTGCGAAGACGCTTGATCGACGTCCCCAATGCGCGCAGTTCCCATACGGTACCAACGCCGCGTGGCGGCGGGCTGGCCATCGTGGGCTGCATGTCGGTGGTCATGCCGATGCTGGCATGGTCTGACGCAATCTCGTGGGCGGCGGGCTGGGCGTTGCTGGGTTCTGGCCTGTTGATAGCGGGGGTCGGTTTTGTCGATGACCATGGCCATGTCCCCGCACGCTGGCGCCTGCTGGTGCATTTTGCGGCAGCAGGTTGGGCGCTGTGGTGGATGGGCGGCGCTCCCCCGGCAACAATCGGTGGCCACGAGTTCGAAACCGGGTTGATCACGAACTTGATCGCCACGGTGTACCTCGTGTGGGTGTTGAATCTTTACAACTTCATGGACGGTATCGACGGCATCGCGGGCGTGGAGACAATCACCGTGTGTCTGGGCGCAGCAGCACTTCATTTACTTACCGGAACATCGGGAGCGGCACTCCTCGCGCTGACTCTGGCGGCGTCAACGTCTGGCTTCCTCTACTGGAACTTTCCTCCAGCACGGATCTTCATGGGAGACGCGGGCAGTGGCTTCCTGGGAATCATCCTGGGCGTCATGTCCCTTCATGCAGGATGGATGAGACCAGACCTATGGTGGGCTTGGCTGGTCCTGCTCGGCGTATTCATCGTGGATGCCACGGTCACGCTGCTGCGGCGCATGCTGCGTGGCGAGAAAATCTACCAGGCGCATCGTAGTCACGCCTATCAGCATGCTTCACGCCGGCTGGGACGACATCTGCCGGTAACGGCGGTGGTGGGTGTCATCAACTTGTTCTGGCTGTTGCCGATTGCACTTTGGGTCGGCTCGGGTAGCCTGGACGGTGCCTTGGGCTTGGTCATTGCCTACGCCCCGTTGGTACTGCTCGCACAGCGTCTTGGCGCAGGCCACCCGTAACCATTCGACATGACACTGCCAGAAAGCAAGCGTTTGTTGCAAAACGCATTTTTTGCCGACTCACGAGCTTAGAATCCTGGCCCATTCGGCAAGAATGGACTCTCGCCCGCGCCACGCCCTCTAGATGATCAATACGACCCTTCTTTCGTCACTCGTTTTTCTGTTCGATCTGATTGCGGCAGCGCTCGCATGGACCGGGGGTCTGCTACTGCGCTTCAACTTCGAGTGGCCGCTTGACTACGGAGCCAGGCCGCTCGTGGCGGGTGCAGTACTGTTGCTGGTGCATGCCGTCGCGTGCCGGCTGGCGGGGTTGTATCGCGGGATGTGGGTCTTTGCTAGCCTGCCCGACCTCAAGCGAGTGCTGAAGGCCGTCGCAATGACCTCGACGGCGATGCTCCTGGTGCTCGCCCTCGACCATGGCAGCCCGGCACTGCCGAGATCGATGATGGTCCTGTTTCCGATCCTTCTGCTGGTGATCATGGGCGGAGGACGCGCAACCTGGCGCATGTGGAAGGAACATCGCTTGTATGGCGGCCTGATCGGCGCAGGCAAGCCGGTAGTAATCGTGGGCGCTGGCAGCGGTGGAGCGATGTTGGTACGGGAACTCGAGCGAAGCCCCGACTGGCAAGTGGTAGCGCTGGTAGATGACGATCCGAGTAAGTGGCGGCGCGAGCTTCACGGTCATCTGGTGGCTGGCGCTATCGAAATGCTGCCGCGCGTGCTCGAGGACACCAAGGCCCAGCATGTGATTCTGGCCATGCCCTCAGCCGCAGGCGGACAACTGAAGCGAGCCGCCGACTTGGCAATACGCGCCGGAGCGCATGTATTTACCGTGCCCGGCCTGGAAGACCTGATGAACGGTAAGGTGGCCATCAATGCGATGCGCCCGGTCGACATCGAGGATCTGCTTGGCCGCGAACCGGTGTCGATCGACTCGGCCCACGTTCGTCAGATGTTAGATGGCAAAACGGTGTTGATCACCGGAGCGGGGGGCTCGATTGGCAGCGAACTGTGCCGCCAGATTGTGCGCTTCCGGCCCGCGCGCCTGATATTGCTCGAGTCAAGCGAGTTCGCGCTGTACAACATCGAGCAGTGGTTCGCCAATACGCAATCCGGGCTGGAGATCGTAGCCCTGACGGGCGACGTGAAGGATCCTGTGAGAGTGGAAGCAATCTTCGCGGGCTGGAAGCCCCAGTTGGTGTTCCACGCCGCAGCGTACAAGCATGTTCCGCTGATGGAGGTCGGGAACGCTTGGGAGGCGGCGCGCAACAACGTGCTCGGCACGCTGCAAGTTGCCTCGAACGCGCGGCGACATGGAGCCGAGCGCTTCGTGCTGATTTCCACCGACAAAGCCGTCAATCCGACCAACGTGATGGGGGCCACAAAACGGCTGGCGGAAATGGTGTGCGAGGCACTGCAACGACCGCTTAGCCGCGTCGGCGCAACCGATGAGCAAGAACAGGGCACGGCAAGTACGCAGTTCGAGATGGTGCGCTTCGGAAACGTTCTGGGCAGTACCGGTAGTGTGATCCCGAAGTTTGCTGAGCAGATTGCGCGCGGCGGCCCAGTAACGGTAACTCACCGGGACATCACGCGCTTCTTCATGTCGATCCCGGAGGCCGCGCAACTCGTCTTGCAGGCTTCGGCGATGGGGCACGGCGGCGAGATCTTCGTTCTCGACATGGGCGAGCCCGTGCGCATCGCGGATCTGGCACGCAACATGATCCGGCTGTCAGGCTACAGTGAGGACGCAATCCGCATCGAATACATCGGACTGCGTCCAGGCGAGAAACTCTACGAGGAGTTACTCGTGGACGCCGAACAGACTCGAACGACACCACACCCCAAGCTTCGTATTGCACAGTCACGCCCGGTACCGGCAGGCTTTATCGAGGAACTGGAGCAATGGCTGTCGCAGCGCGGACCACTCGGCGACGACGAGGTCAGGCAAGCGTTGAAGCGCTGGGTGCCTGAATACTCGCCCGCGCAGCACTGAAATGCGTCGCCCCGGCTTGAGAAGACAGCTGGTATGTCAGCACTTGAATCTGCACATCGCAGCGCGAGGAATCACGGTCGGATGAAGAGCCGTGGATTAAGCCTCGCTTACATCTGCTCCCATCGCCTGCAACCTCGCATACACCCCGCCCCGCGCCACCAGCTCGGCATGCGTCCCCCGCTCCACGATCCGCCCCGCCTCCATCACCAGGATCTGATCCGCCTTCTCGATCGTCGATAGCCGGTGCGCGATGACGATGGTCGTGCGCCCTGCCATCAGGCGCTCGATCGCCGCCTGGATGAGCCGTTCCGACTCGGTATCCAGCGCAGACGTCGCCTCGTCCAGAATCAGGATCGGCGCGTTCTTCAGCAGCGCGCGCGCGATCGCCAGGCGCTGGCGCTGGCCGCCGGAGAGGAGCACGCCGTTCTCGCCGATCTCGGTGTCGAAGCCCTGCGGCAGGCGGTCGATGAACTCGCGCGCGTTGGCGGCTTCGGCGGCGGCGACGATCTCTTCCCGGCTGGCGCCGGCGAGTTCGCCGTAGGCAATGTTCTCGGCCACCGTGCCGTTGAACAGCGTGACCTGCTGGGTGACGAGCGCGATGTGGTGGCGCAGGTTGGCGAGCGTGTAGTCCTCGACCGCCACGCCATCGACCAGCAGGCGGCCTTCGTCGTGCTGGTAGAAGCGCGGGATCAGGTTGGCGAGCGTCGATTTGCCGCTGCCCGACTTGCCGACCAGCGCGATCATCTGGCCGGGCTCGGCCCGGAAGTCGATGCCGTGCAGCGCGCGGCCTTCCGCCCCCGGGTAGCCGAAGCCCAGCCCCTGCGCCTCGACGCGACCGGCGACGCGCTCGCGCTCGACCGTGCCGGTGTCGGGCTCGGGGGCCTCGTCGAGCTGCTCGAAGATGCTGTCGGCCGCCGCCACGCCGCGCTGGATGCGCGCGCTGACGCCACCGAGCAACTGGATCGCGCGCGGCAGCAGGCCGGCGGCGGTGATGTAGGCGACCACGTCGCCGGCCGAGGCATCACCGCGCACCTTGAGCACGGTGAATAGCAGCAGGCCCATCGACGAATACACGATCAGGTGCATCAGCGCGGAGAAGGTCTCCTGCGTGCGCACCATCTTCAACTGGCGCTTGGTGTTGTCGGTACTCGCCTTGACGAAGCGCGTGCGCTCGTAACCCTCGCCGCCGAAGCTGCGCACCACGCGATAGCCCTGGATGGTCTCGGAGGCGACGTGGGTGACCTCGCCCATCGAGGTCTGGATGTTCTTCGACAGGCGGCGGAACTTGCGGCTGGCGTTGGACACCAGCCAGGCGATCACCGGCAGCACCACGAGCAGAGTCAGCGTCAGCCGCCAGTTCATCCACAGCAGGTAGCTGAGCAGCGCGATGACGGTGAGGCCCTCGCGAAACAGGATCTTGACCGCGTCGGTGGCGGCGTCGGTCACCATCGACACGTTGTAGGTGAGCTTGGAGACCAGGTGGCCGGAATTGTTGGCGTCGTAGAAGCGGTTGGGCAGCACCAGGAAGCTGCCGAAGAGCTGGGTGCGCAGGTCGTGGATGAGGCCGAGCGAGACGCGCGAGATGCCGTAATTGCCGAGGAAAGTGCCGAGGCCCTCGATGAGCGCGATAACCACGATCATCAGCGGAATAGCGAAGATGAGATCGAGCGCGTCCAGCCAGGGCAGGCCGGTCGCGATCGGTGCTTCGGGCGAGGCGAGGCCGTCGATGAAGTACTTGAGCACGCTCGCCAGCCCGGCCTTGCAGGCGCCAGCAATCGCGAAGCCGAGGATGCTTAGCAGGAAGTAGGCGAGGAAGGGCCTCGTGTAGCCGAGCAGACGCAGGTACACCTTCATGCTGCTGGCGGCAGGCCTCTCCGCGAGCGTCTGCGAGTTCATCAGTGCGCCTCATCCCAGTTGTCGCCCGCACCGACTTCGACCAGCAGCGGCACCTTCAGCTCGGCAACGCCGCCCATCAGCCGAGGCAGCGCTTCACGGATGGTGTCGAGTTCGACCGCCGGCACCTCCAGCACCAGCTCGTCATGCACCTGCAGCACCAGCTTCGACTTCAGGCCCGACGCCGCAAGCCAGTCGCTCGCCGCGATCATCGCCCTCTTGATCAGGTCGGCTGCGGTGCCCTGCATCGGCGCGTTGATCGCCGCGCGCTCGGCGGCCTGGCGGCGGCCGGCCTGGCTGGCGCGGATGTCGGGCAGGTACAAGCGGCGGCCGAAGACGGTCTCCACAAAGCCCTTGTCGCGCGCCTCGTTGCGGGTGCGCTCCATGTACTCGGCCACGCCCGGGTAGCGCGCAAAGTAGCGGTCGATCCAGCTCTGCGCCGCGGCGCGCTCGATGCCCAGGTTCTTGGCCAGGCCGTGCGCGCTCATGCCGTAGATGAGGCCGAAGTTGATCACCTTGGCGTAGCGGCGCTGCTCGCTGCTGACCTCCGCCGGCGGCATGCCGAAGACCTCGCCGGCGGTGGCGCGGTGCACGTCCTCGCCTTTCGCGAAAGCCTCGAGCAGGCGGGCATCGTCCGACAGGTGGGCCATGATGCGCAGCTCGATCTGCGAATAGTCGGCGGAGACGATGAGGTGGTCGCGCGGCGCGATGAAGGCGGCGCGGATGCGGCGGCCTTCCGGCGTGCGGATCGGGATGTTCTGCAGGTTGGGCTCGGAGCTCGACAGCCGGCCGGTGACTGCGGTGGCCTGCGAGAAGCTGGTGTGCACGCGGCCGGTCTTCGGATTGACCATGCGCGGCAGCTTGTCGGCGTAGGTGCTCTTCAGCTTGGCCAGGCTACGGTGCTCGAGCAGCAGCTTGGGCAGCGGGTAATCTTCGGCGAGCTTCTCCAGCACCTCCTCGTCGGTGGAGGGCTGGCCGGTGGCGGTCTTCTTGACCACCGGCAGGCCGAGCTTGCCGAACAGGATCTCGCCGAGCTGCTTGGGCGAGCCGAGGTTGAAGGGCTGGCCGGCGAGCGCGTGGGCCTCGCCTTCGAGCGCATGCAGGCGGCGCCCGAGCTCCTCGGAGTGCTGGCTGAGCAGGAAGGGGTCGATCAGCACCCCGGTGCGCTCCATCTGCTGCAGCACGGACAGCACCGGCAGCTCGATGTCGCGATACAGCGCGGCGAGCTGCGGCGTGGCCTCGAGCTGCGGCCACAGGCGCTGGTGCAGGCGCAGGGTGACATCTGCGTCCTCGGCCGCGTACTCGGTAGCGCGGTCCATGGCGACCTCGTCGAAGCCGATCTGCTTGGCCCCCTTGCCGCACACCTCGGTGTAAGGGAGGGTTGTCAGCCCGAGGTGGCGCTTGGCGAGCGAATCCATGTCGTGCGGCTTGTCGCTTTCGAGCACGTAGGACTGGAGCAGCGTGTCGTGTGCGATGCCGCGCAGCGTAATGCCATGGTTGGCGAGCACGTGGGCGTCGTACTTCAGGTTCTGGCCAACCTTGGCGTGCTGATCCGACTCCAGCCAGGGACGGAGCTTCGCCAGCACCTCGTCCAAAGGCAGTTGCGCCGGCGCGTCGCTCCCCCGGTGCGCCAGCGGCAGATAAGCCGCCTCGCCCGGTTCAACCGCAAACGACATCCCCACCAGCTTCGCCGCCATCGGATCGAGGCTGGTGGTTTCCGTGTCGAAGGCGGTGAGTTCGGCCGCGAAGATCTTCACCAGCCAGACGTCGAAGCTCGGCCAGTCGAGGATGGCAACGTAGCCCGCACGGTGCGCGCCGGGCGGGTCATCGGAAATAGCGGAAATTGGGTTCTGTCCCCTATTTCCTTGGTCATCGAACCGGCGAGCCTCGGCTGCTGCCTTCGACGCAGCGACACTCTCCGCGCCGCCATCCAGATCCTTCAGCCAAGACTTGAACTCGAAGCGCTCGTACAGTGCGCGCAGCACTGCCTTGTCGTCCTCACGCGCCGGCAGTTCGTCCAGCGCCGCCGGTAGTTCGACGTCCGTTGCCACGGTCACCAGCTTGCGCCCGAGCGGCAGGAAGTCCAGGTGCTTGCGCAGGTTCTCGCCCACCTTGCCGCCGACCTTTTCGGCGTTGGCGACGAGATTGTCCAGGGTGCCGTATTCGGTCAGCCACTTTACCGCGGTCTTGGGGCCACACTTTTCCACCCCCGGCACGTTGTCCACCGTGTCGCCGACCAGCGCCAGGTAGTCGACGATACGCTCGGGCGGCACGCCGAACTTCGCCTCGACGCCGGCCGCATCCAGCACCTCCTCGCTCATGGTATTGACCCAGCGCACCCCGGGACGCACGAGCTGGGTGAGATCCTTGTCGCCGGTGGAAATCACGACTTCCCAGCCACGCTCAAGCGCCTGGCGGGTCAGGGTGCCGATGACATCGTCGGCCTCCACGCCCTCCACCGACAGCAACGGCCAGCCCTCGGCCTGCACCGCTTCGTGCAGCGGTGCGATCTGCACACGCAGATCGTCGGGCATCGGCGGCCGATGCGACTTGTACTCGGGATACCAGTCGTCGCGGAAGGTCTTGCCCTTGGCATCGAACACGCAGGCGCGAAATTCTGCCTTGTAGTCGCTTTCCAGCCGCCTTAGCATCGACAGCACCCCCCGGATCGCGCCCGTCGGCTCGCCTTGCGAATTGCGCAGGTCGGGCAAGGCATGGAAGGCGCGATAGAGATAGCTCGAGCCATCTACGAGCAGCAGCGTGGGCATTCTGGATCCTAGAGAACGACAACATGACCGCGAAAGAAAAACTTCCCCGCAGCGTGCCCGACAGCACCGCGCCGCGCTACAACGCGCGCGAATCCTGGCGGATCTTCGGAATTATGGCAGAGTTCGTCGAGGCGACCGAACGGCTGTCTTCCATCCGGCCGGCCGTTTCGATCTTCGGCAGCGCACGCACGCCGCCCGACCACATGTACTACATTCTCACCGAGCAGATCGCCCGTCAGCTCTCCGACGCCGGCTTCGCGGTGATCTCTGGCGGCGGGCCGGGCATCATGGAGGCGGCAAACAAGGGCGCCTTCTTCGGCAAGAGCCCCTCGGTGGGCCTGAACATCCAGTTGCCACTGGAGCAGAACGCCAACCCCTACCAGGACATCTCGCAAACTTTCCAGCACTTCTTCGCACGCAAGTTCATGTTCGTGAAGTTCGCGACCGCCTATGTGGTGATGCCGGGCGGTTTCGGCACCCTGGACGAGTTGCTCGAGGCGATGACGCTGATCCAGACCCGCAAGAGCCGCCGCATCCCGATCATCCTGGTGCACCGCCCCTTCTGGCAGGGCCTGATCGACTGGTTCCGCGACCGCTTGGTAAGCGAGGGCATGATCAAGGTCGAGGATCTCGACCTGGTGCAGATCATCGACGAGCCGGGGGAGGTCGTCGAAGCGATCTTCAAGCACTACGAACGCCGCGGCTTCCAGCCCCTGCCCGCCGAGCGGGAGATGATGCTCAACCTGTGAATGTAAAGGGGCTCACAGATCCCAGCCTGCAGCCGGCCCACGGGCGAAGCGCGCGCATTGCAGCTAGAATTCCACCATCTTCAGGAGATCATCATGCGTCGCACCCTGTTCGCCCTCTTGCTGGCCGCCAGTGCCCCGGTTTTCGCCCAGCAGCCTGCCGGCCTCGAGCCCATTCCCGAGCCGCCGCCGATGCCCGCCGAGGATGCGCTGGCCGACGAGCCGGAGGTCACCATCGTCAAGCGCGGCGACGACACGGTCACCGAATACCGCATCCGCGGCAGGCTCTATATGGTCAAGGTCACGCCGCCGCATGGCGTGCCGTACTATCTGGTCGACAAGGAAGGCAACGGCCAGATGGTGCGCGACGACCGCGGCCCCGAGCTGGCCGTGCCGATGTGGGTGATCAAGTCCTGGTGAGCACGCCGTTCGCGAGCCGCTGCGTTCGGAATGGCAGCGAGCCGCCACCGCTTGCTGGCGCCGCACCCAGCTCTGCCACGCCTCGGCTCTGCCACAGCTTTCCGCCGGTCTGCTCGGCCGATGCCCGGGTGCTCGTGCTCGGCAGCATGCCGGGAGCCGCCTCGATCGCCGCGGCCCAGTACTACGCTCACCCACGCAATGCCTTCTGGCAGATCATGGGCGCACTGTTCGGCGCAAGCCCGGCCCTTCCCTACGAACAACGCCTGCAGCGCCTGGCCGTCGCGGGCGTGGCGCTATGGGACGTGATCGCATGCGGTGAGCGTGAGGGCAGCCTGGACAGCGCAATCCGCCCGGACAGCATCGAAGCCAACGACTTCGCCCGTCTGTTCAGCGATTGCCCGCGCATCCGCCATGTGTTCTTCAACGGTGCCGCTGCCGAAACCATCTTTCGCCGCCATGTGTCTCCGCGGATGGCCCTGCCTGAGCTGCGCTTCACCCGCCTGCCCTCGACCAGCCCTGCGCATGCAGCCCGCAGCTTCGATGCCAAGCTCGCCGCATGGCAGGCAGTGAAGAGCGCGACGTGCGACGGCGCAGACCCCCGCCCGTCCAGCGCCCGGGTGCCCGCGGCGATCGCCGCCAGTACCTGACCCAAACCTCGCCGAACGTCCCTTCCGGAGCCCGCATGTCCGTCTTCACCCCCGTCCCCGAATCCGTGCTCGCCTGCTGGCTCCAGGACTATGCCGTCGGCCGCCTGGAGGAACTCAGGGGCATCTCGGCCGGCGTGCAGAACAGCAACTTCTTTGTCACTACCACGCTCGGCCGCTACGTGCTGACGCTGTTCGAAGGCATCCCGCGCGCCGAGCTGCCCTACTACCTGCACCTGATGGCCCACCTCGCGCGCCATGGCTTGCCGGTTCCGGCGCCGATCGCCAACCGTCACAACGAATACCTCGGCACCCTGCAGGAACGGCCCGCCGCACTCGTGGTGCGCCTGTCTGGCAGTTCCGAGATGAGTCCGGGCCTGCCCCATTGCGAGCGCGTCGGCGCCATGCTCGCCGGCCTGCACCTGGCCGGCCAGTCCTACGGCCGCCGCCAGGAGAACCCGCGCGGTACCACCTGGCGCACAGCCACCGCAAGCGTCGTGCGCCCCTTCCTGCCCGCCGACGAGCAGGCGCTGCTTGACGCCGAACTCGCCATTCAGGCCACGACAGACCTCGCCACCCTGCCCGCAGGCGCGATCCACGCCGACCTCTTCCGCGACAACGTGCTGTGGGACACCGACGCCGATGGCAACGTACGCATCGGCGGCGTCATCGACTTCTACTTCGCCGGTTACGACGCACTGCTGTTCGACGTGGCCGTGACCGTCAACGACTGGTGCTCCGCCGCGGACGGCAGCCTGGACGAAGCCCGCACTGCAGCGCTGCTCGCCGCCTACCATGCCGAGCGCCCGTTCTGCGACGCCGAGCGCACCGCCTGGCCAGCGATGCTGCGCGCCGCCGCGCTGCGCTTCTGGCTGTCGCGCGCAGCGGATTTCCACCTGCCGCGCGCAGGAGAAATGGTTCTGGTGAAGAATCCGAACGAGTACCGCGACATCCTGCGCCTGCGCAGTGCGGGCGTGCCCGACCTTCCGCGCTGAACCGCCGCCTGCCCCGATCGACACCCAATGGACCAGGATCCGCAAGCGCCCCGCCGCCCCCACCCGCCACCGCCGCCCGCTCCGGGCGACGTCGCGCCCGGCCACGCCCTGAACTGGCTTGCCGAAGGCTGGCGCCTCTTCATGCTCGCTCCCGGCGCCTGGGCCATCCAGGCGCTGATCTTCTTCGTCATCGTCGCCGCACTCGGCATGCTGCCCTTCCTCGGTTGGGCCGCTGCGCCGATCGCGCTGCCGGTGCTGGTCGGCGGCATGCTTTCAGGCGCGCAGCGCCTCGATCGCGGCGAAACCCTGAACATCGACGCACTCTTCGAAGGCATCCGCAAGCAGGCCAGCAGCCTGCTGCTGTTAGGAGTGTTCCACCTTCTCGGCATGCTGCTCGCCGCAATCACCGCCGCGGCCATCGGTGGCAGCGCGGCGCTCACCGGCATCGCGGTCGGGGCGCTTGCAGGGATGGGTATGGCCGCCGGGGGCATGATGCTGGGCGTGGTCGTATTCACCGTGCTCTGGGCGCTGCTGATGATGGCGCTGTGGTTCGCCCCGGCGCTGGTGATGCTGCACGAGGTCGCGCCGCTCGACGCCATGAAGCTCTCGGCCCGCGCCTGCATGCACAATCTGCTCGCCTTCATCGTGCTCGCCGTGCTGCTCTATGTCAGCGTGTGGGTGGCGATGATTCCCGCCGGGCTGGGCATGCTGGTCCTGATCCCGGTGATCACGGGCGCACTCTACGCCGCCTGGAAGGAAACCTTCTCGCCACTGCTCGCACTGCCGCCCCCGGGCGGGGCGACACCGAGTGAGCCTTCCCCTCCCCCGATATCCGAATAAGGACTACAAGACTCCGACATGCAAGCACGACAACTCCCGATGCAGCGCGGCTGGGCCTGGTTGCGCGAGGGCGTGGCGATCTGGCGGCGCAACCCTGCGCTGGTCACCTTCGCTACCTTCGGCTACCTGCTCTCCATCGTCCTCCTCAGCATCGTCCCCATCCTCGGACAACTGGTCGCCTCGCTGCTGATGCCAGCCCTGTCCGTAGGCGTGCTCAACGCCTGCCGCGCAGTCGATGCGGGGCGCAAGGCCGGGCCGGACGTGCTTTTTTCCGGCTTCAAGAGCAACCTCCCGTCGCTGGTCGCGGTCGGCGGCCTGTATCTGGCTGGCACCATCCTGGTGCTCCTCCTCGTGTCGCTCGTCGATGACGGTAGCCTGTTCGCCCTCATGCGCGGCGAGGACATCGAGGAGCAGATGCGTGGCGACTCCACGCTCGGCTTCACCCTGCTCGTGGCTCTGGTGCTGAGCACGCCGGTGATGATGGCCTACTGGTTCGCCCCGGTGCTGGCCTCGTGGTGGCAGGTGCCAGCGGCGAAGGCCCTGTTCTTCAGCTTCTACGCCTGCCTGCGCAACTGGCGCCCGTTCCTGGCCTACGCCATCGGTCTGGCGATCTTCGGTGCCATCCTTCCGGGCATCGTCATCGGGGTGCTCGGCCTGGTCTCGCCGACGCTGGGCAGCGTACTCTCGCTGCCGATCCCACTCATCATCCTGCCGGTGATCTTCTGCACCTTCTACACCGCCACCCGCGACGTGTTCGGCCTGCCGGAAGGCGAGCGCCGCCGCATCGACACCCGCCCCGAAGACGCCGATGCAGGCTGAGCAAGCCCTCTCCGGCGACACTGCAGCAGACCTGCCCCTGGGCCTGCTCGGCGGCACCTTCGATCCGATTCACTTCGGCCATCTGCGTCTGGCCGAGGAAGCGCGCGAGGCGCTCGGCCTGGGCGAGCTGCGCTTGATGCCCGCAGGCCGACCGCCGCACCGCGGCGAACCCGGCAGCACGCCTGAAGACCGCCTTGCCATGGCCCGCCTGGCCGCTGCCGGCAATCCCGCGCTGCGGGTCGACGACACCGAAGTGCGCGCGCAGCAGAAGAGCTACACCGTGCTCACGCTCGAGCAACTGCGCGCCGAAAGCGGCCCCCTGCGCCCGCTGGTGCTGATCCTGGGTGCCGATGCATTCGAGGGGCTGCCGGGCTGGCACCGCTGGAAAGAGCTGTTCGCGCTCGCCCATATCGCGGTCGCCAACCGGCCGGGCTACGCCCCCCACGGCCGGCGCTGGCCCGCCACACTCTCGGCAGAACTCGCCGCTGCCTGCCGCGACCGCCACAGCACCGACATCGCGGACCTGCGCACCACACCCGCCGGGCGCGTGATCGCCTTCGACATGACGCCCCTGGCGATCTCCGCCTCGCTGATCCGCGACCTGGTGCGGGATGGCCACAGCGCCCGCTATTTGCTGCCCGATTCCGTTCTCGACTATATTGCCGCGCACCGTCTTTACCGCAAGGGAAGATAGGCCCTATTTTCCCGCCTCACCAGGAAGCACATGGACACCCCCACCCTCGAGAAGATCGTCATCAACGCGCTGGAAGACATCAAGGCGCGCGACATCGAAGTCATCGACACTTCGACGCACACCCCCCTCTTCGACCGCATCGTCATCGCCAGCGCAGAATCCGGCCGCCAGACCCGCGCGCTGGCGCAGAACGTGCACGACAAGGTCAAGGAGGCCGGCGGCGAGATCATCGGCACGGAAGGACAGGAAACCGGCGAGTGGGTGCTGGTCGACCTCGGCAACATCGTCGTACACGTGATGCAGCCCGCAGTGCGTGCACACTACAAGCTGGAAGAGCTCTGGAACACGCCCTCCGCGGGCCGTCGCGCCACCGCCCGCTGAAATGAAGCTTTTCGTCGTCGCCGTCGGCCATCGCATGCCCGCCTGGGTGCAGGCCGGCTTCGACGAATTCGCGCGCCGCATGCCGCGCGAGTTGCCTCTGCAACTGGTCGAGGTCAAGGCCGAGCCGCGCACCAGCGGCAAGACGGTGGAAGCGATGATGGCTGCCGAAGCCACCCGCATCGAAGCCGCGCTGCCGCCGCGTTGCCGCCGCGTCATCCTCGACGAGCGTGGCACCGAGCTCACCACCCTGGCGCTCGCGCGCAGGCTCGAAGCCTGGCAAGGCGAAGGCCAGGACATCGCGCTCATCGTCGGCGGGCCGGACGGGCTCGCGCCCGAGTTCAAATCCGGCGCACACGAGGCGATCCGCCTCTCCAGCCTGACCCTGCCCCATGCACTGGTGCGCCCGCTGCTGGCCGAGGCGCTGTACCGCGCGTGGACGGTGCTGCGCAATCACCCCTATCACCGCGAATAGCCAAGCATCCATGCCGCTCACGCCACGCATCTACCTGGCCTCGAAGAGTCCCCGCCGTCGCGAACTGTTGCGCCAGATCGGCGTAAATTTCGACGTCCTCACTTTCCGCTCCGGCGAGCGCGGAGAGGACGCGGATGTCGATGAAACCCCGTTCCGGGACGAGGCGGTCGACCGCTACGTCGAGCGTCTAGCGCTCGCCAAGGCCGAGGCGGGCACACGCCGCGTGATCTGGCGCAAGCTGATGCTCCGCCCCGTCCTGGCGGCAGATACCACGATCGAGCTCGACGGCGCCATCATCGGCAAGCCCGCCGACGCGGCCGAGGCGCAGGAGATCCTCAAGCGCCTGTCCGGGCGCAGCCACCGCGTGCTCACCGCCGTGGCGATGAGCGACGGGGAGCGTACACGCAGTCGCCTATCGGTCAGCGAAGTGCGCTTCCGCACCCTCCCCGAGCAGGAGATTCGCCGCTACGTCGCCAGCGGCGAGCCCATGGACAAGGCAGGCGCCTACGGCATTCAGGGTCACGCCGCCCTGTTCGTCGAGGAGATTCGCGGCAGCTACTCCGGAATCATGGGATTGCCACTGTTCGACACCGGCATCCTGCTCGAAACCTTCGGCTACACCCTGTGAGCGCAGACAGCACATGAGCATCGAATTCCTCATCAACTTCACGCCGCAGGAAACCCGCGTCGCCCTCGTCGAACAGGGCGTGGTGCAGGAACTGCACGTCGAACGCACCGCCAGCCGCGGTATCGTCGGCAACATCTACCTCGGCAAGGTGGTGCGCGTGCTGCCCGGCATGCAGTCCGCCTTCATCGACATCGGCCTGGAGCGCACCGCCTTCCTGCATGTAGCCGATATCTGGAGCGACCGCCAGAACGGCGAATCGGCGCGGCCGATCGAGAAGATCCTCACCGAAGGCCAGAGCCTGATGGTGCAGGTGCTCAAGGATCCGATCGGCACCAAGGGCGCACGCCTGTCCACGCAGATCAGCCTGGCTGGCCGCCTGCTCGTCTATCTGCCGCAGGAAAAGCACATCGGCATCTCCCAGCGCATCGAGGACGAGGCGGGGCGCGAAGCCCTGCGCGGGCGACTTACGGCGCTGGTACCCGAGGACGAGCCCGGTGGCTTCATCGTGCGCACCATGGCCGAGTCCGCATCGGACCCGGAACTCGCCGCCGACATCGCCTACCTGCGCAAGCTGTGGCGCGAGGTTTCCAGTTCCACCGTGGGACTGTTTCCGCCCAAGCTGCTGCACGAGGATCTTGGCCTCGGGCAACGCACCCTGCGCGACCTGGTCAACGACGAAACCGACCGCATCCGCGTCGACTCGCGGGAGAACTTCCAGAAGCTCACCGCCTTCGCCGCCGAATACACGCCCAAGGTGCTGCCCCTGCTCGAGCACTACAGCGGCGAGCGTCCGCTGTTCGAGCTCTACAATGTCGAAGAGGAAATCCAGAAGGCGCTGGCGCGACGCGTGGACCTGAAATCGGGGGGCTACCTGATCATCGACCAGACCGAAGCGATGACCACGGTCGACGTCAACACCGGCGGCTTCGTCGGTGCGCGCAACTTCGACGACACCATCTTCAAGACCAACCTCGAAGCCAGCCAGGCCATCGCCCGCCAACTGCGCCTGCGCAACCTCGGCGGCATCATCATCATCGACTTCATCGACATGGAAAACGTCGAGCACCGCGAGATGGTGCTGGAGGAGTTCCGCAAGGCGCTGTCACGCGATCACACGAAGATGACGATCAACGGCTTCACTGCGCTCGGTCTGGTGGAGATGACGCGCAAGCGGACCCGCGAGTCGCTCGCCCACCTGCTGTGCGAACCCTGCCCGACCTGCAGCGGCCGCGGCGAGGTGAAGACCGCGCGCACGGTGTGCTACGAGATCCTGCGCGAACTGCTGCGTGAGGCGCGCCAGTTCAATGCGCGTGAATTCCGCGTGCTCGCCGCGCCCAACGTCATCGACCTCTTCCTCGACGAGGAAAGCCAGTCGCTTGCAATGCTGTCCGATTTCATCGGCAAGAAGATCTCCCTGCACGCCGAGGCCAGCTACACGCAGGAGCAGTACGACATCGTGCTGCTGTGAGCAGCAGACGAGCCGAAAACAGATCGGCCCCTTCTGATGCTCCGTGGGCGCAGGCTTGCACGCAAATGGGCGCCTACACCCCGAGATAACGCGTCCACAGCTCGCGCCGGGCATACAGCTCGGTCGAGCCACCCTGCCATGCGATGCACCCGCGCTCCAGGATGAGGTTGCGGTCGGACAGCGGCAGCAGCTTCTCGACGTACTTATCCACCACCAGCGTGGTCTGCCCCTGGGCCTTGAGCAGCGCCAGGCAGCGCCAGATCTCCTCGCGAATCACCGGCGCCAGGCCTTCGGTCGCTTCATCCAGGATCAGCAGGCGCGGGTTGGTCGACAGCGCGCGCGCGATGGCCAGCATCTGTTGCTCTCCGCCCGAAAGCTGATTGCCCATGTGTCCAGCGCGCTCAGCCAGGCGAGGGAAGAGCGCATACAGGCGCGACAGCGTCCACGGCTCAGCCACGCCGTTGCGGCGATCGGCGAAGGCGACCAGGTGCTCACGCACGCTGAGATTGGGGAAGCACTGTCGGCCCTCCGGCACGATCGCCACGCCGAGGCGGGCGATATGGTCGGCGCGCGCGGCGTGGATCGGACGGCCGTCGAACAGGATCTCACCACGCTGCGGGCGCAGGCCGCCGACGATGGTCTTGATCGTCGTGCTCTTCCCCATACCGTTGCGTCCGAGCAGGGCAATGACCTCGCCGGGCTGGATGTCGAAGTCGAGCCCGAACAGCACCTGGCTGACCCCATAGCCCGCCTCGAGGCCGCGGCACCTCAACAACGGCGGGCTCATCGTGCGCCTCCGCGGTCGCGCGTGCGCAGGGATCGCGCCTGCAGGCATGGGCTTGCCCGTTCCCACCGGGAACGCGTCATCCGCATGCCGGCACCTCCGTGCCCAGATAGACCGACTGCACCTCGGGATGCCCCTTCACGTGCGCCGCATCCCCCGTCGTCAGCACGCGGCCATAGACCAGCACCGAGATGCGGTCGGCAAGTTGAAACACGGCATCCATGTCGTGCTCGATGAGCAGGATTGCGGTGTCGGAACGCAGGCTGTGGATCATCGCCACCATTTGCTGCGAGTCTTCCGGCCCCATCCCGGCCATGGGCTCGTCCAGCAGCAGCAGCCTGGGCCGCGCAGCAAGCGCAAGCGCCACGTCCAGCCGCTTCTGCAGCCCGTGCGGCAGGGTGCCGGCGTTGCGGTCGAGCACCTCCGCAAGGCCAGTACGCACGGCCAGCGCCTCGGCCCGCGCAGCCAGCGAGCGCTCAAGCTCGCGCCGGCGCAGGAAGCGGAAGCTCGACCCGGCCTGCGCCTGGACCGCGAGCAGCAGATTGTCGCGCACGCTGTCGTTACGGAACACGCTGGTGATCTGGAAACAGCGCGCCAAACCATGGCGCACACGCTGGTGCGGCGACAGGGTGCTCAGATCGACACCATCGAGCACGACACGTCCGGCATCGGCCGGCAGCAGGCCCGAGATCAGGTTGACCAGAGTGGACTTGCCCGCACCGTTCGGGCCGATGAGGGCATGGATCTCGCCCGCCTCCACGGCAAGCTCGACGTGGTCGGTGGCAAGCAGCCCGCCGAAGCGCTTGACCAGGCCTTGCGCATGGAAAAGGCTCATGTGCGCGCCCCGCGGCGCTCGAGCAGTGCCGCCAGCCCCTGCGGGGCGTGGAACACGACCAGCAGCAGGAGCAGGCCGAGTGGCCAGTGCCAGTAGTCGGTGTACAACTTCAGCACCTCCTCCAGCGTCAGCCACAGCGCCACGCCTAGCGGCGCGCCCCAGCGCCGCCCGGCACCACCCAGCATCACCATCACCAGCAGCAGTGCAGACTGCGTCCAATGCATCATGCCGGGGCTGACGAAGGCGTTATGGCTGGCCAGCAACCCGCCCGCCAGCCCTGCAACCGCGCCGGCCGCAACGAAACCCGCGAGCTTGAGCCAGAACACCGGATAGCCGAGCGCCACCATGCGCGTCTCGTTGTCGCGGATGCCGCGCAGCGCATGGCCGTAGCGCGAATGCGCAACCCGGCTGAAGAGGGCAAACACCCCCGCTGCAATCGCCAGTACCACCCAGTAGAAGATCTGCGCATGCGCGGCGTCCAGCCAGGCCCCCATCACCAGCGGCGTATAGATGCCATAGCCGTCGTCCCCGCCCCAGGTACGCAGCGACACCGCCAGGTAGTACAGCATCTGCGCGAAGGCGAGCGTGATCATGATGAAATACACCCCGCGCGTGCGCAGCGACACCGCACCGATTGCCGCCGCGGCCAGGCCGGCGACCAGCGCCGCACTCGCCCACGCCAGCCAGGCCGACGAGAACCCCGCCTCGACCAGCGCCACCACGGTGTAGGCGCCGACGCCGACGAAGCCCGCGTGCCCGAGCGCCGCCATGCCGCCGTAGCCGAGGATGAAGTTGAGACTGGTCGCCGCGATTGCCACGATCAGCACGCGACGCACGAAGCCGACGTAGTACTCGAGACCGAGCGCAGGCGCAGCGAGCGGAAACAGCACCAGCAGGATCAGGACAACCCAGGGCAGACGACGCGCCAGTCCGGGGAAACGTTCGTGCATACCCACCCTCACCCGCGCGCGGGGAACAGCCCCGCGGGTTTGAGCGTCAGCACGGCCGCCATCAGCACGTACATGGCGATGCCGGCGAGCGCCGGGCCAAGGTCTGCCGCCACCGAAGGCGGCAGCACCGCCCGCAGTGCCGGCGGCAGGAAGGCGCGTCCGGCGGTATCCACCAGCCCGACCAGCAGCGCAGCCACGAAGGCACCGCGCACCGAGCCGATACCGCCGATCACGATCACCACCAACGCCGGGATCAGGATCGCCTCGCCCATGCCGACCTGCACCGAACTGATCGGTGCCATCAGCGCTCCGGCCAGCGCCGCCAGCCCGGCGCCGAGCGCAAATACGAAGGAGAACACCGCGCCCACGCGCACGCCCATGAGCTCCGCCATCTGCCGATTCGACGCGCCGGCGCGCACCAGCATGCCGATGCGGGTGCTGTTCACCAGCAGATACAGCCCGAGCGCCACTGCCAGCCCGGCGCCGATCAGCAGCAGACGATAGGACGGATAGGGCAGACCCTCGAACAGCTGCACCGGCCCGGCGAGCGCCGCGGGCGTGGAGGCCAGCAGCGGCGCCACGCCCCAGATCGCCTTCACCGCGTCGTCGGCAATCAGGATGATGCCGAAGGTGGCGAGCACCTGTACCAGATGGTCGCGCCGGTACAGGCGGCGGATGACGAGGAGTTCGAGCACCCCCGCCACCGCCACCGTCAAACCAACTGCGACCAGCACCGCGAGCGCGAACGAGCCGCTCGTTTCATGGACACGCGCGGCCACGTACGCGCCGGCCATGTAGAGCGAGCCGTGGGCGAGGTTCATGGTGTCCATGATGCCGAACACGAGCGTGAGCCCGGCGGCGATCAGGAACAGCATGAGCCCGTAGCCCAGGCCGTTGAGCAACTGCTCGAAGACGAAGATGGCATCCATCGGGCGAAGATAGCGTCCAGCTTACATCTTGCACTCGCTGACGTAGGCGTCCTGGTGCTGCTCGAGCACGGTGCCGACCAGCTTGTTGGTCAGGCGGCCCTCAGCGTCCTTGCCTACCTCGCGCAGATAGTAGTTCTGCACCGGGAAGTTGTTGGCGCCGTACTGAAACGCACCCCGTACCGAGGCAAAGCTCGGGTTCTTCAGCGCCTTCAGCACTGCCTCGCGGTCCTCGAGCTTGCCGCCGACATCGCGCACCGCGGCGTCCATCGCCATCAGCGTGTCGTACGCCATCGCTGCGTACACCGAGGGGTAGCGGCCTTCGTACTTGTTGCGGAAGGCTGCGACGAACTCGGCATTGGCCGGCACATCGAGGTCGTGCGTCCAGTGCGCGGTATTGAGCACGCCGAGCATCGGCTCGCCCACGGCCTGGATCACATCTTCGTCGGCGGAGAAGCCGGGCGCGATGAGCGGAATGTCCTTGAGGCCACCACCGACGAACTGCTTGACGAAGTTGATGCCCATCGCGCCCGGCAGGAAGAAGAACACTGCGTCCGGCGCAGCCGCACGGATCTGCGCGATCTCGGCGGCGTAGTCGATCTGTCCCAGCCGGGTGTAGATCTCGTCCTTCACCGCGCCCTTGTACAGGCGCTTGAAACCGTTCAGGTGGTCCTTGCCGGCCGGGTAGTTGGGCGCGATCAGCACCACGTTCTGGTAACCCTTTTCGTTGGCGACCTTGCCCGCTGCCTCGTCGTAGGTGTCGTTCTGGTACTGGGCGAAGAAGTACGGGCTGCACTTGGCACCGGCGTAGGCGCTCGGGCCGGGGTTGGCAGACAGGTAGGGCACCTTGGCGGCAAACAGCGCGGGCCCGACCGCGAGCGCGGCATTGGAGCCGATCGGGCCAGTGAAGAAGTCGATCTTGTCGCGCTGCAGGTAGCGCGAGACGAGCTGGTTGGCCTGCTCCGGGTTGCCACCGAAATCGGTGCGGATGAACTCCGCCGGCCGCCCCCCGAGCTGTCCGCCGAGCTTCTCGATCGCAAGCTCGAAACCGTCGCGCGCCTCGGCGCCGAGCGCCGAGAACGGCCCGGAGATGTCGAGCGCGATGCCGACCTTGATGTCGTCAGCGTGTGCGGTGGCGACCATCGCACCCAAAAGGGCAAGAGCGGCGGCGAGTTTCTTCATCGGCTGCATGGGAGTCTCCTCTTTGATTATGGCCGTCAGGCATCGGCGGCCCTCCACGGGCTGGCGTGCCGGCCGGCAAATTCGGGCGCTGGCCCGCGAAACCGCTGGATTCTAGCCTGATAAGCGAATGGCTGTGGATGCGCACGCCCCTGCAAGCGCAGCGGTCCCGCTCCGCAGCCACCGGGCGTGGACCGCCCAGGAGGCCTCGCCCTGCTGTCCAGGCGCTGTATGAAATCCCACCCTTGCTGCTGCGGCAGGGCCCAGCCCTGATAGACTTGCGCATCGCGCCATCGAGGCGTTCTTCCCGAAGCCCCCCATGATCGGACGCATCACCGGCACCCTGCTGGAAAAGAACCCGCCGCAGATCCTCGTCGACGTGCACGGCGTCGGCTACGAGATCGACGTGCCGATGAGCACCTTCTACAACCTGCCCGCCACCGGCGGCGCAGTGAGCCTGCACACCCATCACGTGGTGCGCGAGGACGGCCATTTCCTGTTCGGCTTCGCCACCGAAGAGGAGCGCGCTGCGTTCCGCCAGCTGCTCAAGGTCTCCGGCGTGGGCGCGCGCATGGCGCTGGCGGTGCTCTCCGGGCTCTCGGTCAACGACCTCGCGCAGGCGGTGGCCTTGCAGGAGGCCGGGCGCCTGGTGAAAATCCCTGGCATCGGCAAGAAGACCGCCGAGCGCCTGCTGCTGGAGTTGCGCGACAAGCTCGGCAAGGCGCTGCCCAGCATGGCTGGCGCGCGCCTCACCGCAGCGCCGGGCGCCGCACCCGACGCGCGGAGCGACATCCTCAACGCTCTGCTCGCGCTCGGCTACAACGAGCGCGAGGCACTGTCGGCGATGAAGGCGCTGGCCGAGGGCGTCGGCGTCTCCGACGGCATTCGCCAGGCGCTGAAGGCGCTCTCGAAGCCATGATGCACAGGCTCCATGCGTCCCGCGCTGCGGGGCGCCGCCCGGTGATCCCGGCAAGGACACACCCATGATCGAAACCGACAAGCTCAAGGCCGCCCCCCCCGCCGAGCGCCTGATCTCCGCCGCCCCCGCCGACCGCCAGGAAGACGCGATCGAGCGCGCGCTGCGGCCCAAGCGACTGACCGAATACGTCGGCCAGGCCAAAATCCGTGAACAGCTGGAGATCTTCATCCAGGCCGCACGCAATCGCAGCGAGGCGCTCGACCACGTGCTGCTGTTCGGTCCGCCCGGGCTGGGCAAGACCACGCTGGCACACATCGTGGCCGCCGAAATGGGGGTCAACCTGCGCCAGACCTCGGGCCCGGTGCTCGAACGCGCGGGCGACCTCGCCGCGCTGCTCACCAACCTCGAGCCGCACGACGTGCTGTTCATCGACGAGATCCACCGCCTGTCGCCGGTGGTCGAGGAAATCCTCTACCCGGCGCTGGAAGACTTCCAGATCGACATCATGATCGGCGAGGGCCCGGCCGCCCGCTCGGTCAAGCTCGACCTGCCGCCCTTCACCCTGGTCGGCGCCACCACCCGCGCCGGCATGCTGACCAACCCGCTGCGCGACCGCTTCGGCATCGTGTCGCGGCTGGAGTTCTACACGCCGGAGGAGCTCGGCTTCATCGTCGGGCGCTCGGCGCGCCTGCTCAACGTCGAGATCGACGACAAGGGCGCACTCGAGATTGCCCGCCGCGCGCGCGGCACGCCGCGCATCGCCAACCGACTGCTGCGCCGCGTGCGCGACTATGCCGAAGTCAAAGCCGGCGGCCACATTACCGCGGCGGTGGCGGACGCGGCGCTGCGCATGCTGGACGTGGACACCCTCGGCCTCGACCTGATGGACCGCAAGCTGCTGTCGGCAATGCTGGAGAAATTCGGCGGCGGTCCGGTCGGCCTGGACAACATTGCCGCGGCGATCGGTGAATCCACCGACACCATCGAGGACGTCATCGAGCCCTACCTGATCCAGCAGGGCTACCTGCAGCGCACCCCGCGCGGGCGCATGGCCACGCACGCCATCTGGCAGCACTTCGGGCTCGCGCCGCCGCGCGCGGGCGGCGACCTGTTCGACGCGCGCTGAGAGCGACCGGTGCGTTCGCTGCAGGTGGTGGCACTGACGCTGTGCCTGCTGGGGGGGCTGTATCTGCTCACCCAGGCACCGGCATTCTTCCTGCCCTCGCGCTGGGATCCCTCCATGGGTCACGACTTCGACCCAAGCGCTGCGCGGCTGCTGGGCGCCGGCATGCTGGCGCTCGCGCTGGCAGGCATGCGCTACATGAAGGAGATGTACTACAGCGCGGCACGGCATCTGCCCGGTGCCGCAGGGCAGCGCCAGTATTTCGCGCTGATCGTGCTCGCCATCGTCCTGATCGCGAGCGCCTTCCAGACAGCCGAACCCGGCCCGAACCCGGACTATCGTCCGCCCTCGCATACGCGCTGATGGCGTGGCCGACCACCCAGGCCTTCACTGCCGCGGGCTAGCGCGGCAGCACCCGCTCAACGGATGACGCGAGCCTGAGACCTCAGGCTGCCGGCCCTTCGATCAAGGCACGCAGGCGGTCCGCGGTCTCAAGCAGTTCGCACAGCGCGCTTGAACTGAGCAGGGCGCCGAACTGCGCCAGCGCCGACTCGGTGATGTACAGGTGGCCGTTCCCGTTGCGGACGATCCAGCCCATCTCGATCAGGCGGGCGATCTTTCGTCGCACGGTCTCTCGCGGCAACCCCGTCGCTGCAGCGATGGAGTAGGCATTACAGGGGTTCATCTTGCGCATGAACGCCTCGGCGAGCACATCCTCGCTATCGGCCTCGTCGTGCCCATTGCCATTGTGCCCGCGCCGGGCAAGGCCATGCTGCAGCGCACCGACATTGTGGAGCGCGATCTCGCCGAGCAGGATGGCCAACAGGATGTCGCGATCGAACTCCTCGAACCACCGACGCACGCTGCGAATCTCGTGCTGAGCCAGAATGAGCGCTACCGAACGCAGCACGCGGCGCGCGTCGCTGCCTGACGGGCCATTGTCCTGCGGTGCATTGTGCAGAGGAGCGGGGAGAACTGGAGGAGGCATGGTTTCCACATTGCTGCCTTGCCCTGCTTTACCACTTTTGCAGGCTTGAGGCGGTATTGGAATAGTTATGGAGTCTTTAGCGACTACTTGGACACCATGAGCATATCCGATCGGAGAATATGCTTACTTTCCAGGCTACCCAATATGGGGATTGTCAAGGGCGTAAGCTATTTTTTTGCGCGCGGATGGGTTGCGTCATAGACCTTCGCCAGGTGCTGAAAATCAAGGTGAGTGTAGATCTGCGTACTGCGAATGCTCGCATGACCGAGCAACTCCTGCACCGCGCGCAGGTCGCCGCTCGACTGCAGCAGATGGCTCGCGAAGCTGTGCCGCAGCATGTGTGGATGGACATGCACGCTGAGCCCCAGCGCCCGTGCCCGCTGGCCGAGCCGGTTGGCGATGCCGCTGATGCTCAGACGGCCGCCGCTGCGGGTGACGAAGAGCGCGGGCTCTCCCGCAGGCGCAAGTTGTCCCCGCACTGCGAGCCAGGCACGCAGAGCGCACACGGCCCGGCTCCCCACGGGCACGCTGCGGTTGCGGTTGCGCTTTCCGCGCACCGTGACCATGGCCTCGGCAAGATCCAGTCCGCCCTCGATGTCGAGGCCGGCGAGTTCGGAGACACGTAGACCGGATGAATAAAAAAGCTCGAACATCGCGATATCTCGCGTTTCGAGCAGATTTTCTGCCGCCGGCTCAAGCAATGCCGCCGCCTGGTCGGGCGACAGCACACGCGGCAGCGTGGAGGCCGTCTTGGGCGGCCGGACACCCAGCACCGGATTGGCGCGCAGGCCGCGGTGACGGATCAGCCAGCGGTACAAACCCCGCCAGGTCGAAAGGTGGCGGGCGATACTGCGCCCCTGCAGCCCCTCGCCATGCAGACGGGCGACGAAGCGGCGCACGTCCTGGCTTTCCAGCTCCGCAACCGGGCGCCCGTCGGCCATGCGCAACAGCGCCTGCAGGCCCACCCGGTAGGCCTTGAGCGTAAGCGGTGACGCCCGCCGCTGCGTGGCCAGCCAGTCGAGCCAGGCCTCAAAATCCGCTGGAAGCGGCACGGCCGCATCTTGAGCGCTGTGGAGCGACGCTTTCATCGGCGAGGTACGCAGGTCACGGCGTGCGGCCGGCATCGCCGGACGACCTGTGCGCACACTCAGCGCGCGCGCGCCGCCAGCGCGGCGGCGGCCATGTCGCCAATGCGGTTGAGGTACAGCGTGCCCATCTCCGCATAGAAACGCTCGGCCTCCTCGCTCCCCAGGGCGAGCAGACCGAAACACCCACCCGCGTCACGCAGCGGCATCAGCGCCAGCGAGCGAATGTGGGGAGCAGCCTCGCCGAACCAGCTCGCCATCTCCATGCTTTCGGGCGCACCGCAATAAGGGTGGCGCAAGGCATCGATCTGCCGGCGCACCGCCTCGCTGACCGCCATGTCGCCCAAGGGCGAGCCCTCGCCTATTGCCTCCGCAACCGCGCCCCACAGCTTGAGGCTGACATGCGGGACTGCGAAATCGTCGCGCAGCCCATCGACCAACGCGGCACGGACCGAAGCTTGCGAGCCAGCCAGCAGCAGCGCGACCGCAAGCCGGTGCACCTTGGCGCTGATGTCGTCGTTCTCCTCGCCGAAGCGGATCAGTTCAGCCAGCTTGACCTCCAGCGCGCGGATCTTGTCGCGCAGGGCATGGAGCTGACGCTCGGCGAGCGAGATCGCCTGCCCACCATGCTGTGGATGCGGCACGGTCAACTCGGTGAACAGCTCGTGATGCTCGTTGAGGAAATCGGGGTGCTCACGCAGGTAGCGCGCGACATCTTCGGCATTCATTCTTTTCACTCCAGTGCGGCAACAGGTACGGCGACAGTCGGCAATCCTCAGTGCTGCCATCCGGCGCGGGGCGGGCCGCAAAAAACGGGGCCCGCGCCTGGTGGGCAGTCCTGCACCCTTCAGTCGAGCGTCATTTCGCCTTCGAATACGGTCACTGCCGGTCCGGTCATCGACACCGGCGCACCTGGTCCGGCCCAGGCGATTTCCAGCTCGCCACCGCGGGTGTGCACCCGCACCGGCGATTCGATCAGGCCACGCAGGATGCCCGCGACCACCGCCGCGCAGGCGCCAGTGCCACAGGCAAGCGTCTCGCCTGCGCCGCGCTCGAACACGCGCAGGCGCACGGCATGGGCGTCCAGCACCTGCAGGAAGCCGGCGTTGACCCGCGCCGGGAAGCGCTCGTGGCGCTCGATCAGCGCCCCTTGTTCGACCACCGGCGCAGCATCGACATCGGCCACGACCTGCACCGCGTGCGGATTGCCCATCGAAACTGCCGTGATCGCAACCACGCGCTCACCCACCGCGAGCGGCTGCACCACCGCATCCGAATCGGACACGAAGGGGATCTTCGCCGGTGCAAGCTCGGGCACTCCCATGTCCACCGTAACCAGTCCGTCGGCACGCAGTCGGGGGGCGATGATCCCGGATTTCGTCTCAACCCGGATCTCATCCTGGTCGGTGAGCCCCTTGTCGTGCACGAAGCGCACGAAGCAGCGCGCGCCATTGCCGCACTGCTCGACCTCACCGCCATCGGCGTTGAAGATGCGGTAGCGGAAGTCAACGCCGGGACGACTCGCCGGCTCGACCACCAGCAACTGGTCGCAGCCCACACCGAAGTGTCGATCGGAAATCGCCCTGACCCGAGCAGGCGTGAGTTCGACGGGCGTTCGGGTGGCATCGATGACGACGAAGTCGTTGCCCAGGCCATGCATCTTGGTGAAGCGCAATTTCATCTCGCAGGTCTTTCCAGTGTCTCAGTAAATCCGCGGCTCACCCTCGGGCCGGGTCTTGAAGCGGCGATGCACCCAATAGTATTGCTCGGGCATGGTGCGTACCACACCTTCGAGCCAGGCATTCATGCGCAGGGTGTCAGCCTCGACGTCGTCCGTGGGATAGTCGGCCCACGGCGCGCCGAGTTCAAGCAAATATCCGCCACCGCCCGGCAGCATTCGCACCACACAGGGCACCACCGCCGCACCCGCCAGCCGCGCCAGCCGCGGCAGGCCGGTGATCGTGGCCGCCTGCACGCCGAAGAAGGGCACGAAGATCGACTCCTTGCGGCCGTAGTCGAGGTCGGGCAGGTAGTAGAAGGGACGGCCGGATTTCATCGCCTTGACCGTAGCACGCACGCCGTCATGGCGCGAAAGCAGCAACTGATTGTTGAAGCGGCTGCGGCCGTGATGCAGCCAGCGATCGAAGACCTTGTCCTTCTGCGGCGCATACACGCTGACGAAGTCGCCTTCCAGCGTGAGCCGGGTGCCCGCCATGTCGAGACCGAGGAAGTGTGGCGCGAGCAGCAGCACCGGTCGCCCCTCGGCGCGCAGCCTGTGCAGATGCTCGAGCCCGTCGATGCGCACCGTCGCCCGCAGGCGCGCGGGACCGGCCCACCAGGCGAGGCCGCGCTCGAGCATGCTGCGTCCGGCGAGGGCGAAGTGACGCCGCGCCAGCCGTCGCCGCTCGGTTTCGGACAGTTCGGGGAAGCACAGGCGCAGGTTGGTCAGCGCCACCTTGCGGCGCGGCACCACCACCCAATACAGCAGCCAGCCAAAGCCCGAGCCCACGCGCGCGAGCACCGCCAGCGGGAGCCAGTGCAGGAGCCAGATCAGGGCGATGACGAGGCTGCTCACGATGCGCGCTCCGCGTCCGCTCCGGGCACATCCTCCTCGCGCTCACGGCGCGGCCCCTTGTAGCGGTTGTAGCCCCACAGGTACTGCTGCGGACACTGCAGGATCATGCGCTCGACCTCGCGATTGATGATCGCGACATCGGCTTCCAGTTCGCCGGTCAGCGCCTCGGTAGGCGCCTGCAGGCGGAACACATAGCCCTCGCCACGCGGCAGGCGCTCGGCCCAGGTGTAGATCACGCGCACGCCCTTCACCGCCGCCAGGCGCGCAGCCAGCGTCATCGTCCATGCCGGCTTGCCGAAGAAGGTGGACCACACCCCCTCGCCCGCGCCCGGTACCTGGTCGGGCAGCATGCCCACCGCCTCATGGCTGCGCAGGGTCTTCACCAGCTTGCGCACGCCCGACAGGTCCGCCGGCGCGGTGCGCATCTGCCCGCGTGCGCGACCGGCTTCCATCAGCGGCTGCAGCACTGCCTTGCGCGGCGGGCGGTAAAGCACGGTAATCGGAATCTGCGCCGCAATGCACTGCGCGGTGATCTCGAAGCAGCCCAGGTGAGGGGTGATGAAGAGGATGCCCGCGCCCTCGGCGCGCGCGGCCTCGACCAGCGCCCAGCCTTCGGTGCGCACGGCGCTCGCCACCACCTCGGATGCAGGCCGCCCCCAGATGAAGGGCAACTCGAGCGCCTGGCGCCCGGCCTCGACAATCGCCGCGCGCAGCACCGCCTCGTCCTCGCGACCGAGCGCGTTGAACAGGTTCTCGCGCAGGCGGCGAGCGTAGGACGGTGAGGCCTTGTAGGTCAGCCAGCCCGCCCAACCGCCGAGGCGGTGCAGCCAGGACAGGGGCAGGCGCGAGAGCAGTCGAAAGAAGCTTTGAAGCAACACGAACGGGATCCCATGAAAGTGCCCGAAGCGTCGCGGCACGACAACGACGAGAGAACGAGAAACGACAGCGACAAGTGACCGCGACAAGAGAGATTGTGGGCGCGGGCGTATCTGCGAACATCGCCTGTTCGGTCGCAGCCATTCGCACGCCAGCCCGCCTCCACAGCCGCTTTCACGGAGAGACGCAAATCACCGTGCGCCCCGAATGCTTACACACCCGGCCGCTTCGGTCTATAATCCGCGACTTGCCGCCGAGTTAACTCGACAACTTGCAGGGCGGCATGGCAGCGGGGCTGCCTCACAAATACTGCTAAAGCGTCGGCTGCTCGACGAAATCCCCGGAGCTGGCCGCAGACGCAAGGCCAGAATGACGGGGATTTTTGCTTTTCAAGGAGCAGCAGCATGGCTGAGTTTCTCTTCACCTCCGAGTCGGTCTCCGAAGGCCATCCCGACAAGGTCGCCGACCAGGTGTCCGACGGCGTGCTCGACGCCATCCTCGCCGAAGACCCCAAGGCGCGCGTCGCCTGCGAGACGCTGGTGTCCACAGGCCTCGTCGTGATCTCGGGCGAGATCACCACCACCGCTCACCCCAATTACCGCGAGATCGCGCAGGACGTGATCCGCCGCATCGGCTACGACAACTCCGACATCGGCTTCGACTACAAGAGCTGCGCGGTGCTGGCCGCGATCAACCGCCAGTCGCCCGACATCGCTCAGGGGGTCAATGCTGCCAACGACGACCCGCTCGACCAGGGCGCCGGCGACCAGGGCCTGATGTTCGGCTACGCGACCAACGAGACCGACAGCCTGATGCCGCTGCCGATCTACTACGCCCACCGCGTCATGCAGCGCCAGGCCGAGGTGCGCAAGGACGGCCGCCTGCCCTGGCTGCGCCCCGACGCCAAGAGCCAGATCACGGTCAAGTACGTCGACGGCAAGCCGGTGGCGATCGACACCGTCGTGGTGTCCACCCAGCACGACCCCGACGTCACCCAGGAGCAGATCCGCGAGGCGGTGATCGAGCTGATCATCAAGCCGGTACTGCCGCCCGAGCTGATGAAGGGCGACGTCCGCTACCTCGTCAACCCCACTGGCCGCTTCGTGGTCGGCGGCCCGCACGGCGACTGCGGCCTGACCGGGCGCAAGATCATCGTCGACACCTACGGCGGTGCGGCCCACCACGGCGGCGGCGCCTTCTCGGGCAAGGATCCGTCCAAGGTCGACCGCTCGGCCGCCTACGCCGGCCGTTACGTGGCCAAGAACATCGTCGCCGCGGGCCTCGCCGACAAATGCGAGGTGCAGGTGGCCTACGCAATCGGTGTCGCGCGTCCGGTGTCGCTGATGGTCAACACCTTCGGCACTGGGAAAGTGGCCGATGAGAAGATCGTCGAACTGATCGGCCACCACTTCGATCTGCGTCCGAAGGCGATCATCCAGGCCCTGGACCTGCTGCGCCCCGTCTATTCCCGCACCGCGGCCTACGGCCACTTCGGCCGCGATGAGCCGGGCTTCACCTGGGAACAGACCGACAAGGCGGCCGCCCTGCGCGCCGACGCCGGGCTGTAAAATACTGCCCCGTACCGCACGCCCCTCTCCGGCAACGGTGAGGGGCGTCTTCTTTTGATCGTCCGCGCAGGACCGCGCAGGATCGTACTCGCGTGCGAACCTCTGGCCTGCGCAACAGTCTGCACTGTCCCGCCCCGAACCAGAACGCAAGACTCTTCCTCATGCTCCAGCAAACCCTGATGTTCGTCCTCGGCCTCGTCGTCCTCGTCATCGGCGCCGACGTCCTCGTGCGCGGCGCTTCACGCCTGGCGGTGTCCTTCGGCGTGTCGCCCCTGGTGGTAGGCCTGACTGTGGTCGCTTTCGGCACCAGTGCGCCAGAGATGGCGGTTTCAGTGGGCTCCGCGCTCTCGGGCAGCCCGGATCTGGCGATCGGCAACGTGGTCGGCAGCAACATCGCGAACATCCTGCTGATCCTCGGCATCTCGGCCCTGATCACGCCGCTACTGGTCGATGAGCAGATCATCCGCCAGGAGATCCCGATCATGATCGGCGCCTCGGCGCTACTGGTGGTGGTTGCGCTCGACGGTCGGATCGGTCTGATCGAGTCGATCACGCTGTTCGCTCTCGTGATCGCGTACACGGTGTTCCTGGTCGTTCAATCGCGGCGTGCCTCGAAGAGTGTTCAGGATGAGTTCGAAACCGAGATCCCCACCTCGAACTGGGACCGCCACTGGAGCGTGCAGATCGGGCTCATCGTGGTCGGTCTGGTGATGCTGGTGGTCGGTGCCAACTGGCTGGTGGATTCGGCGGTCGCCTTCGCACGCGCCTTCGGCGTCAGCGACCTGGTGATCGGCCTCACCGTGGTCGCGGTCGGCACCTCGATGCCCGAAGTCGCCACCTCGATCGTCGCCGCGATGCGCGGCCAGCGCGACATCGCGGTAGGAAACGTGGTGGGCAGCAACGTGTTCAACATCCTCGCCGTGCTCGGCCTCACCGGCATCGTGTCGGGTGCCGGCCTGCCGGTGTCGGAGGCGGCGCGCAATTTCGACCTGTGGGTGATGCTGGCGGTGGCCTTCGCCTGCCTGCCGATCATGATCAGCGGGCGCGAGATCGCACGCTGGGAAGGCGGCGTGTTCCTGGCCTACTACGCTATCTACACCGCCTGGCTCGTGCTGCAGGCGCAACAGCACGAAAGCCTGCCGGCCTTCTCGGGCGTGATGCTCGGCTATGTGCTGCCGATCACGGTGATCACACTGATCGTCAGCATGCTCCGCCAATCCGACAGCAACCCGCGCCGCTGAACGCAGCGCCTGCCCTCAGGCCGATACGCGGAAGCGGCGCACTGCCTGCTCGAGCGCGTCCGCGAGCTGGCTCAGCTCTCCGGCGCGCTGCAACGAGTCGCGCGTGGCGCCGTGGCTTTCTTCGCTCATGCGGGCGATGCTCTCGACGCGCTGAGCAATATCGGAGCTGGCCTGACGCTGTTCGCCAAGGGCGGCGTTGATCGACCCGACCACCTCCCGCACCTCGACCGCGCCGCCCTCCAAAGCAGCCACAGCGGCGCGCGCGCGCTCGGCGTTCTCGGCGCCGCGCTCTGCCAGTTGGCGCCCCTCCTCCATCGTCCCCACGGCTTGACGGGCATTGGCCTGAACGCGCTCGATCATGGCATTGATCTCGTGTGTCGACTGGCGGGTACGCTCGGCGAGCTTGCGCACCTCGTCCGCCACGACGGCAAAACCACGTCCCTGCTCACCCGCGCGCGCAGCCTCGATCGCGGCATTGAGCGCCAGCAGATTGGTCTGGTCAGCAATGTCCTGAATGACCTGCGCGATGTTGGAGATGCTCTCCGCACTGATGCCGAGGTCCGCCACCACCGCGGCTGACGCGGTCATGCGTTGCTCCACCAGGCCGATGGTTTCGACCGCCTGGTTGATCACCTTCACGCTGTCGTGCATCTGAGCTTCGGAGTTGCCGCTGAGGCGGTCAGCGTCGTTCGCATGTTCAGCGACGACCGAGATGCTGGTGCTCAGCTCCTCGATCGAAGCCGCGATCGCCTGCGCCGCGTCGGTCTGCGCCAGGGAAGCGGTTGCCACCTTCTCCTCGTTGTTGCGCAGCGCGTCCGCCGCGGCGACGAGCCGCCCGGCGTCCGCGCGAATCCCCCGAATGATGGTTTGCAGTCCGCCCTGCATGTCCTGCATCGCGGCCAGCAGGCTGCGCCCGTCGCCACCGCGGATCTCGACACGCTGCTGAAGATCCCCGTCCGCGATACGCTGCGCCACCTCCGCCGCGTAGGCGGGCTCGCCGCCCAGGCGGGACAGCACATTGCGCGTCACCAGCACCGAAGCCACCACGCACACCAGCAGCGCAAAAGCGCCCAGCCCGAGAACGACGAGCCGACTGCGCTCCAGTGCCTGTGCCGAATCCGATCGCATTCCGGCGGTCAGCTTTTCGAGATGCGCGATCTGCTTCATCAGCTCACCGCGGATCTCGCGCCAGGCCGGCGTCTCGCTGCGCACCAGCACCTCGCGTGCAGCCTGCAGGTCCTCGGCGCGCACCCTTTCGATCACCTGCGCCTGCAGCGGCGCCCAGCGCTGGACGATCTCCTGCATGCGCGCGGCCGAGGCCGCACCCCCCTCGAGGACGTGCCCGCGCGCGACGATCTGCGCCAGCATCCCGTCGAACTGGTGCTTGGCCTGATCGAAGTTCTCGTAGGCCTTGGGGTTGCCGGGATCGAGCAGGATATTGCGCAAGGCCTGGCCCATCTGCAGGCCTTGCGCATAGGTGCGCGTGACATCTCGCTCAACGGCGAGCTCGGTCTCGATGAAGCCGGACAGGCGTTCGCCCGCAAGCTGCATCTGCCACAGCGCGCCGCCCAGGGCAAGCAGGAAAAGGCCGCAGGTCGAAGCGGCCAGCAATACAAGCTGGGATCTTACGGACAGGGTCTTGGAAGCCATCTTCGTTCTCGTGCGTGCATTCAGTGGGTCGGCCCGGCTTCATCGCCCCGGCCGTCATAAGCGTATCCTGATGAGGATATCGGCAGGGTGACGAAAACCTTTAGGCACGATGTCACATGCCGGGGGCCGTCCGGCACGGAGCGCCACGACCTCATCGATCACCACCTCACCGTCTCTTCCTGCACCGTCTCTTCCATCACGGTCCACGCGGACATCCATCGGATATAATGCCGCGCTACCGAGGAGCGCTGCGAGGCGCCCGCCGGCTCTGCCGGCTGCGGCCCCCAGGCTCGGACCCCGCCGCCCGGCGGGTTGCAGTACAACGGCGCTCACCTGCTAATCGTCTCAACCCCTGCCGGGTCCGGGATGTCGGGTGAGCCGCCTGCGGCGCGTTGCGCCGCCCTCCCCCGCCCCGCCCGGCCATAGCATGGAGCTTTTCATGAACGCTGTGGCTGACACCCGTTTCACCGATTTCGTCGTCGCTGACCTGTCGCTCGCCGACTGGGGCCGCAAGGAAATCCGCATTGCCGAAACCGAGATGCCCGGCCTGATGGCGATCCGCGAGGAATACGCCGCCAGCCAGCCGCTCAAGGGCGCGCGCATCACCGGTTCGCTGCACATGACCATCCAGACCGCGGTGCTGATCGAGACGCTGACCGCGCTCGGCGCCCAGGTGCGCTGGGCCTCGTGCAACATCTTCTCGACCCAGGACCACGCCGCCGCGGCCATCGCCAAGGACGGCATCCCGGTGTTCGCGGTCAAGGGCGAGTCGCTGACCGACTACTGGGACTACACCCACCGCATCTTCGAATGGAAGGACGGTGGCTACTCCAACATGATCCTCGACGACGGCGGCGACGCCACGCTGCTGCTGCACCTGGGCGCACGCGCCGAGCAGGACCTTTCCGTGCTTGCCAAGCCGGGTTCGGAAGAGGAGACCGTGCTCTTCGCCGCGATCAAGGCCAAGCTGGCGCAGGACCCGACCTGGTACTCGACCCGCCTGGCGCAGATCAAGGGCGTGACCGAGGAAACCACCACCGGCGTGCACCGCCTGTACCAGATGCACGCGCGCGGCGAACTCAAGTTCCCGGCGATCAACGTCAACGATTCGGTGACCAAGTCCAAGTTCGACAACCTGTACGGCTGCCGCGAATCCCTGGTCGACGGCATCAAGCGCGCCACCGACGTGATGGTGGCAGGCAAGATCGCCGTGGTGTGCGGCTACGGCGACGTAGGCAAGGGCTCGGCCCAGGCGTTGCGTGCGCTGTCGGCCCAGGTGTGGGTGACCGAGATCGACCCGATCTGCGCGCTACAGGCCGCGATGGAAGGCTACCGCGTGGTGACCATGGAGTACGCCGCCGACAAGGCCGACATCTTCGTCACCGCCACCGGCAACTACCATGTCATCACCCACGACCACATGGCGAAGATGCGTGACCAGGCCATCGTGTGCAACATCGGCCACTTCGACAACGAGATCGACGTCGCCAGCGTCGAGGGCTATCAGTGGGAGGAGATCAAGCCGCAGGTGGATCACATCATCTTCCCCGATGGCAAACGCATCATCCTGCTCGCCAAGGGCCGCCTGGTGAACCTGGGCTGCGCCACCGGGCACCCGAGCTACGTGATGTCGAGCTCCTTCGCCAACCAGACCATCGCGCAGATCGAACTCTTCACCCGCACGGCGGACTATCCTGTAGGCGTCTACACGCTGCCCAAGCACCTGGACGAGAAGGTCGCCCGCCTGCAGCTGAAGAAGCTCAACGTGCAGCTCACCGAGCTCACCGACGCGCAGGCGGCCTACATCGGCGTACCGAAGCAGGGCCCGTACAAGACCGACCAGTACCGCTACTGATGCCGCGCCGGCGCCGCGGGCAGACCCTCTCCGGGCCGCCCGCCCGCGGCGCGCAACGAGGAGGATCAGCATGCCGTACCCGAGGGTTCGCAACACCCGGGTGGAGGACATCCCCGCCCTGATCGCGCTGCAGGCGCGTGTCTACCCGACCATCCCGCCGTGGAGCCAGCGCAAGCTGCGCGAGCAACTCGACGTGTTTCCGCAGGGCCAGATCGTGGTCGAGACCGACGACGGCGTGGCCGGCTGCGCGAGCGCTCTGATCGTGCTGTGGGACGATTGGGCCGAGTCCCACACCTGGCGCGAGATCACCGGCGCCGGCACCTTCGACCAGCACAACCCGGACGGCCGCACGCTGTATGGCGCCGAGGTCTTCGTCGACCCCGAGGTGCGCGGCCTGGGGCTTGGTCATCTGCTCTACGAGGGCAGGCGCAACCTGTGCCGGGCCATGAACCTCAAACGCATCATCGCCTGTGGCCGGCTGCCGGGCTACGCCGCACACGCCGACGCGATGAGCCCCGAGTTCTACGCGCAGAAGGTGGTGTGGGGCGACTTCACCGACCCGGTGCTGAGCTTCCAGTTGCGCGAGGGCTTCTCGTACTGCGGCGTGATCCCCGACTACCTGCCCGAGGACGTCGAGTCGCATGGCAACGCCTCGCTGATCGTTTGGCTCAACCCCGACTACGACCCCACCCGGCCCACCGAAATCAAGGAGGATATCCACCCATGATCGTACGCATCGCCGCCGTTCAATACCTGCTGCGCTCCATCCACGACTGGGCGGGCTTCGAGAACCAGGTGCGCTTCATCATGAAGGCCGCGGGCGACTACAAGCCCCAGTTCGTGCTCCTGCCCGAGATATTGACCACCCAGCTGCTGTCCTTCATGGACACCACGGACGTCTGCGCCGCGGTGCGCAACATGAACGACTACACCCGGCGCTACAAAGAACTGATGCTCGAGCTGGCGCACGAGTGGAACGTGCACCTCATCGGCGGCAGCCACCCCACGCTGCACGAGGATGGCCGCCTGCTCAACACCGCCTACTACTTCACCCCCGGAGGCGAGGTCTTCGAGCAGGACAAGATCCACCGCACACGTTGGGAGCGCGAGAAGTGGAACACCGACGCCGGCGACCAGCTGCGCCTGTTCGACACGCCCTTCGGACGCATCGCCATCCTGATCTGCTACGACATCGAGTTCCCCGAGCTCGCACGCATGGTGTGCGAGGCGGGCGCCGACATCCTGTTCGTGCCCTCATGTACCGATGACCGCCAGGGCTTCCTGCGCGTGCGCTACTGCTGCCACGCACGCGCGATCGAGAACCAGGTCTTCGTGGCCATGACCAGCACCGTGGGCAACCTGCCGGTCGAGGGCCTCGGCCTGCACTACGGCCAGGCGAGCATCATCACGCCCTCGGACTTCCCCTTCGCGCGCGACGGCATCGCCGCCGAGGGCACGCCCAACATCGAGCAGATCGTGGTCGCCGACGTCGACCTCAAGGACCTGCAGAGCAACCGCCTGAACGGCACGACCATCCCGCTCTACGACAAGCGCAAGGACGTATACGAGCACCCCGTCGAAGTGATCAAGATCGGTTGAGGCAGCCTTGAAGTCCTTCCACCGCCGCAGCAGTCGCCCGCCGCCCACGCCGCAGCCGCACATCCCGGCCCCGGCCGGGCACGGACTGCCGCGCGCCGACCATCTGCTCGTCGCGCAGGGCCTGGCGCCCTCGCGCACCGCAGCGCGCGCCCTGATCGAGGCCGGCCGGGTGAGCTGCGAGGGCAAGCCAGTGAGCAAGCCCGCTCAGCTCCTGCCGCCGTCGGCGCGGCTGGCGGTCACGTCCGACCCCGACGACCGCTTCGTGTCGCGCGGCGGGCTCAAGCTCGCCGGCGCGCTCTCCCGTACCGGGCTGGACGTGCGCGGCTTTACTTGCCTGGACGTGGGCCAGTCCACCGGCGGCTTCACCGACTGCCTGCTGCAGGCGGGCGCGGCGAAGGTCGTCGGCGTCGAGGTCGGCCACGACCAGCTCCATTCCCGGCTGCGGCAGGATCCGCGCTGCATCACGCTCGACGGCTTGAATGCCCGCTATCTGTGCGCTGCCGACCTCGGCGAAAACATGCCGGCCCATGGCTTCGAGCTGATCGTCTGCGACGCCAGCTTCATCTCCCTCGCCCTGCTGCTGCCGCAGTGGCCGGCGCTGCTTGCGCCGGGTGGCCACGTTCTCGCGCTGGTCAAACCGCAGTTCGAAGTCGGGCCCCAGGGCCTGGCCAAGGGCGGCATCGTGCGCGACACCGCCCTGTACTCCGGGGTTGAAACCCGCATCCGCGCCGCCGCTGGGGCAGCCGGCATCGGCGTGCTCGACTGGTTCGACTCGCCGATCACCGGCGGCGACGGTAACCACGAATTCCTTTTTCATGGCAGGCTGGCGGACGCCACCCTGTCCCCACGCATTTCCTGACACCCTTCGCGCCCCCTGCGGGCAAAGCCGACATGACCCCCGAGATCTCCATCGAATTCTTCCCGCCCACCACCCCGGAAGGCGCCGACAAGCTGCGCACCACCCGCGACCGCCTGGCAGCCCTGCAGCCCGCCTTCTTCTCAGTGACCTACGGCGCCGGCGGCTCCACCCGCGAGCGTACCTTCAACACGGTCAAAGAGATCGCCGCCGCAGGCTTCGAGGCTGCACCGCATCTGTCGTGCATCGGCTCCACGCGCGAGAACATCCGCGAGATCCTGCAGGACTACACCGCCGCCGGCATCCGCCGCATCGTCGCGCTACGCGGCGACCTGCCCTCGGGCGTGCAGGATCCGGGCGAGTTCCGCTACGCGAACGAGCTGGTCGAGTTCATCCGCGCCGAAACAGGCGACCGCTTCCACATCGAGGTCGCCGCCTATCCCGAGTGGCATCCGCAGGCGAAAAGCCCCAGGGACGATCTGGCCGCCTTTCAGCGCAAGGTCGAGGCCGGCGCCACTTCGGCGATCACGCAGTACTTCTACAACGTCGACGCCTACCTGAACTTCGTCGACGCGGTGCGCAAGCTGGGCCTGAACGTCCCCATCGTGCCGGGCATCATGCCGATCGGCAGCTTCAGCAAGCTGGCACGCTTCTCCGACACCTGTGGTGCCGAGATCCCGCGCTGGATGCGCAAGACCTTCGAGAGCTATGGGGACGACACGGATGCCATCCGCGCCCTGGGCCTCGACGTGGTCACGCGCCTGTGCGAGAAACTCCTCGCCGCGGGGGCGCCGGGCCTGCACTTCTACAGCATGAACGCGGCTGGGCCGACGCTGGAGATCTGCAGGCGACTTGGCCTGACGGCCCAGGCCTGAGCGTCGCACACTCCGCACCCATGGAAGAACGCGCCCGCCACGAAGCCCCCGCACGCCGGGTTTCACTCGGTCACGCCTTGCGGCGGGCGAACCTCATCGCGCTCGGCGTTGCAGTAGGCCTGGTCGCCGCCCTGCTGATCGTCGGTAATGTGGTGATCAGCGCCATGGCCCTGAAATCGAACAGCCATGCAATGGCCCGCGTGCTGGCCGGAAACGCCGCAGCCAGCCTCGCCTTCGACGACGCCGACTCGGCGCGCCGCGTGCTGGAAACCCTGCAGCACGCGGCGAGCGTGCTGCAGGCAGAGCTTCACGACAACCGGGGCCTGCGCATCGCCCGCTATCCTCACGAAGAAGGCGATGCGCCTGCGTGGCGGGCCGGGCAGACGGCGGAGGGCTCCGACAGCCGCATCGGTGCGCGCACCCTCCAGGTTTCGGAGCCGGTGACCCTGCATGGCGAGAAACTGGGCGTACTGACGCTCGAGGTAGATCTCGGCCCCATCCACCTGCAGAGCCTCGCCTATGCCACGATCACCCTGTTCGCCGCACTGATCGCGATGGCGGTGGCCGCAGCCCTGCTGCGCAACCTCAACGGCGCGATCCTTGCGCCGCTGGCCAACCTCACCCGGCAGATGGGCCGGGTCGCCGACCACGAGTACGACCAGGGCGCGCGCGCCGACACCAGCCACATCGCAGAACTCGATGCCATGGCGCAGCGCTTCAACTTCATGCTCGAACAGCTTGCAGAGCGCGACATCCGCCTCGCCCAGCACACCGAAGCACTACGCCACGCCAAGGAGGCGGCGGAGGCGGCCAGCCTTGCCAAGAGCAGCTTCCTGGCCACGATGAGCCACGAGATCCGCACACCGATGAACGGCGTGCTCGGCATGACCGAACTGTTGCTCGACAGCAGCCTGAACCCCGAGCAGCGCAGCCATGCCGAAGCCGTCCGGCGCTCCGGCCGCCACCTCCTCAATCTGCTCAACGACATCCTCGATTTCTCCAAGATCGAGTCAGGCCGGCTTGCACTCGAACGCATCGAGTTCGAGCTCGGCCAGGTGCTCGAAGAAGCCTTGGCGCTGTTTGCCCACTCCGCGCGGGAGAAAGGACTGCAACTGTTGCTCGAGCCCGGCTCCGGCGCACCCTGCATGTTCTACGGCGACCCCTTCCGCATCCGGCAGATCGTCGCCAACCTGCTCAGCAACGCGATCAAATTCACCCCGACCGGCAAGGTCGTGCTGAGCGCTCGCTTTGCCGAAGGCGCCGGCGAGGACTGCGCGATAACGATTCGCGTCGTCGACTCCGGCATCGGCATCGCCCCGGAAGCCCACGCGCGCATCTTCGAGCACTTCGCCCAAGCCGACGGCTCCACCACCCGCAGCTACGGCGGCACCGGGCTGGGGCTGGCCATCTGCCGCCATCTGGTGGAGCTGATGCACGGCCGCATCACGGTCGACAGCACGCCCGGCCAGGGCGCGCGCTTCAGCGTGGAACTGACCCTGCCCAGGGGGCGGGCGCTGCCCCTGCCGCCAGCCCCGGTGGCCGAAGCACCAGTCCAAGGCTCCGCCCCGACCGTGCCCACAACCCTCAGCGGCCACGTGCTGCTGGCCGAGGACAACCCGGTCAATCAGTCGCTCGCGAGCGCGATGCTGAACCGGATGGGCCTGCAGTGCAGCGTGGTCGAGGACGGTCTCGCTGCGGTGCAGGCGACACAGCAGCGAGACTTCGACCTGATCCTGATGGACTGCCACATGCCGCGGATGGATGGCTACGAGGCGAGCCGCGCGATCCGCGACGCACAGCAGCCTGGCGCGCCACGTACGCCGATCATCGCGCTCACGGCCAACGTCATGGAAGGCAATCGCGACCGCTGCATCGCCGCGGGCATGGACGATTTCCTCGCCAAACCCTACACGCTCGCGCAGCTGCGCGAGACCATCGAGGCATGGCTCCCCACGCGAAGCGAAGCGGCCGGGCCGAAGCGCCCGCCCCCCACCGACCCCGGCGGGGGCGAGGACACTGGCGCCCGTTCCGCGTCGGCGATCGACCCCACCTGCATCGCACAGTATCGCGAACTCGACCCCGAGGGCGGAACACGGCTTGCCGCACGCATCCTCCGCATCTACCTCGAATCCACTCCGGCCCTGTTTGCCGAGCTCGAAGCCGCCGTCCATGCAGGCGACGCCGCGGGTGTCCAGCGCACGGCGCATAGCCTCAAGTCTGCAGCGGGCAACGTCGGCGCCCGTGCGCTGCAATCCGCGATGCAGGCGCTCGAGCAAGCCGGGCGCACAGACGATCGCGCATCCCTGCCGACCCTGTTCGCCCAAGCCTCGCACCTCAACACCGAAGCGCTCACTGCGCTGGAAGCGCTGGCGCGGACGCTTCGATGAGTCTGAGCAAGCAAACCGTGAACTACGGCGCAGGCGTCGCAGCGCAGAGCGTGGCATAGTGCCGCGGAACGCTGAAAAACACACGGCCACACAATACGGGCCAAAATGATAAAAACGCTTGAACACATTCCGCTCGAAGGCGAGTTGCCGAGCCCGAAAGGGGCTGCGCTCGCCATTCTGGAGGCCTGCCGCCGCGACGACACCACGACTGCGGAGATCGCACGCATCTCGCAGACCGACCCCGCACTGGCCGGCCGCCTCATCCGCAACGCCAACACCGCCGCCAATGGCCGGCGCCCTGTGGTGTCGGTCACCGACGCGATCATGAAGCTCGGCACGGGCACGGTGCGCAACCTCGCGCTCGGCTTCTCGCTCATTGACCAACATCATGCCGGCCCGTGCCGCGGCTTCGACTACGACGGCTTCTGGGCACAGTCTCTGCTGGGCGCGCTCGCCATGCAGCATTTCAGCGCCATGGCAGGCATCGGCGTCGCCGAAGAACTCTTCGCCTGCGGCCTGCTGTCGCAGATCGGCAGGCTGGCGCTCGCCACCGCCTACCCCGGCCCCTACGCCGAACTGATCGGCCAGGCCGACGCCCCCGGCCGCCTCGCCACCCTCGAGCGCGAACGGCTGCACACCGACCACAACGAGCTCACCGCAGCCCTGCTCACCGACTGGGGGCTCCCCGGCGCGCTGGTCGAGCCCATTCTGCATCACGAGTGCCCGGACAGCGCGCCCTTCCTTGCCGGTTCGCGGCCGTACCAGCTCACCCGTCTGTTCCACCTTGCCCAGCGCGTGGGCGGGCTCGCCACAGCGGCCGAGGCCGAGCGCAACCGGCTCGTTCCCGAACTGCTGCTGCTGGGCGGAAGAATCGGCCTTGACGCAGAACAGCTGGCCACGCAGATCGACGAGGTCGTGCGCAACTGGCAGACCTGGGGCGAGCTGCTCAACGTGCCCGCCCGCGCCCTGCCGGGATTCGCCGACATGGCGGCCGCGCCATCGCCCGGCAATTCACAAGGTCCGGAACAGTCCGGACTGCGCGTGCTGCTGGTCGATGACGACCCCACCGCCCGCGCCATGCTTGCGGCCGCGCTTGGGGAGACCCTCGGCCATCAGGTGGTCACCGCCTCGAGCGGCGAAGACGCGCTTGTGGCTGCCCTGCAGTTCTCCCCCCAGATCGTGATCACCGACTGGGTGATGCCGGGGATGAGCGGCCTCGATCTCTGCCGTGCCCTGCGTGCGGCCGAGTGGGGAAAGAAGATGTACATCCTCATGCTCACCGGCCTCGATGGGCGCGAGGACGTAGCAGAAGCCTTCGAGGCGGGGGTGGACGACTACCTCGGCAAGCCGGTCGACCTGCGCATGCTGCGCGGACGGCTACGCGCGGCAGCGCACTACGTGCAGCTGCTCGAGGCCTGGGAGCGCGACCGCGCGCAGCTGCGCGAATTCGCCGCCGAGCTCGCGATCTCCAATCGCAAGCTCATGCATGCGGCGATGACCGATCTGCTCACCGAGTTGCCCAACCGGCGCTCAGGGCTGGAGAGCCTGTCCAAGGCATGGGCCGCAGCGAGCCGCTCGGGGCAGCCGCTGTCGGCACTGCTCATCGACGTCGACCACTTCAAGCGCATCAACGACGGTTTCGGCCATGCTGCGGGCGACCTGGTACTGCGCGAGGTTGCGGCAGCCCTGCAGGCGGCCGCGCGCAAGGACGATGTGGTCTGCCGTCTGGGCGGAGAGGAGTTCCTCGTGATCTGCCACAACGCCGACCTGCGCTCGGCGGTAAGCGCTGCCGAGCGTCTGCGCAAGCTGGTGGAGGGCCTGAAGGTGCAGGTCGGCGAACGCAGGCTGGCGCTTTCGGTCAGTGTCGGCGTGGCCAGCCGTGAAGACTCGATGACCGACCCCGACGCGCTCGTCAACGCGGCCGACAAGGCACTCTATGGCGCCAAGGAATCAGGCCGCAACCGCAGCTGCATCACCATCCAGGGCCGTCTGCGCTGCTTCTCCTGAGCACGGGCTGCCCTGGACGCCTCAACGGCGGCTGCTGCCACCGAGCAAAGAGCCCAGGATACCCCGCACGATCTGCCGCCCAAGGTTGCTGCCGATGGTGCGCGTGACCGTTTTGGCGGCAATCTGTACCAGACCGTCGCGCTTGCCGCCGCGCGGGCCGGTAGAGCCGAACAGGATCTCGCTGACCATGCCGCCGGTGTCCTCGCCACCGACCTCCTTCGCCGCTTCACGACCGGCTTCGACCGCAGCCTTTGTGGCCGCGCTGGCCTTGAGCATCTCGTAGGCGGACTCGCGATCGACCGCCTTCTCGTAATGCCCGTAGAGCACTGAGCCGGCGATTGCCGTCTTGCGTTCGGCTGCGTCGATCGGGCCGAGGCGCGAATCGGGCGCGATCACGAAGCAGCGCTCGGTGACCTGCGGACGGCCCTTTTCATCGAGGAAGGAGACCAGCGCCTCGCCCACGCCCAGTTCGGTGATCGCCTCCGCCGCGTCGAAGGCGGGGTTCGGGCGCATGGTGTCGGCGGCGGTCTTCACCGCCTTCTGGTCGCGCGGGGTGAAGGCACGCAGCGCGTGCTGCACGCGGTTGCCGAGCTGGCCGAGCACCTCATCGGGCACATCCAGCGGATTCTGGGTGACGAAATACACGCCCACGCCTTTCGAGCGGATCAGGCGCACGACGTGCTCGATCTTCTCGACCAGCGCCTTGGGTGCGTCGTCGAACAACAGGTGGGCCTCGTCGAAGAAGAACACCATCTTCGGCTTGTCGGGGTCGCCCACCTCGGGCAACTGCTCGAAGAGCTCGGACAGCATCCACAGCAGGAAGGTGGAGTAGAGCTTGGGCGAGTGGTAGAGCTTGTCCGCCGCCAGCACATTGATCACACCGCGGCCGTCAGCGCCGGTCTGCATCAGGTCGGCGATGTCGAGCATCGGCTCGCCGAAGAATACATCCCCGCCCTGCTCTTCCAGTGCCAAAAGATTGCGCTGGATGGCACCGATCGAGGCGGTGGAGATGTTGCCGTACTCGGTGGTGAAGCTCTTCGCGTTCTCGCCCACGTACTGCACCATCGCGCGCAGGTCCTTGAGGTCGAGCAGCAACATGCCGTTGTCGTCGGCGACCCTGAACACCAGCGTGAGCACGCCGGTCTGTGTGTCGTTGAGATTGAGCAGACGCGCGATCAGCAGCGGCCCCATGTCCGAGATGGTGGCGCGCACCGGGTGGCCCTGCTCACCGTAGACGTCCCAGAACACGACGTTGTTGGCGCGCGGCGTGTAATCGGTGATGCCAATCGCCTCGAGCCGCTGCAGCAGCTTGGGCGAGGCGGTGCCGGCGGCACCGATACCGGAGAGATCACCCTTGATGTCGGCCACGAACACCGGCACGCCGATGCTGGCGAAGGACTCTGCCAGCTTCTGCAGCGTCACCGTCTTGCCGGTACCGGTGGCGCCGGTAATCAGGCCGTGGCGGTTGGCCAGACGCGGCAGCAAGCAGATTTCCTTGTCGGCGGTCTTGGCAATCAGCAGCGCATCGGTCATCGCATCACCTCGGAGTTGTCAGCGTGCGCCCGAGTGTATCAGGGCACCCCGCAGCCCGCGATGCAGGCGGCGTACGCCGACTCGCAGTCGGCACACTGACCAGCCGCGCAGCGCGCCTGACAGCGATAAAGCGGTGCGGCACACGCCCGGACGCAGGCATTCCAGCCGGCCTGGCCCGCCGCGGGCGTGCCATAGACCCCACGCCCCGATCCAGCAGCGCAGGCGGCGAGGGCAAAGTCACGGCGCGGCCCGGGTACCCGGGTCCACTCGTCGTCCGCAAGACGCAGGTCGGCCGCCAGCGCGCCCAGCCCTTGCGCATCGAGGAGCCCCGCGCGGCGCAGGCTATCGACCGCGGCGCAATCTGCGCGCCGCGCACGGTCGGCATCGAGATCCCCATGTGCCGGGTAGCCGAGGTGGATGCGCGCACAGGCCTGTGCGAACAGGAAGGCTCGGGTGAGCGGCAACAGGCGCGGGAGCATGGCGGGGTTGTAGCGGATCACCGCAAGCCCCCCTTCCACCCCGGTCGTCACCACGGCCGGCAACTGCTCGTCGCGCAGCGCCGGCACCGGCGCGCCACGCGCATCCACACAGCCGCCATAGACAGGCTCGACGCCATCGGCCGCACACGCGCCGCCCGTCACGAGCGCAGCCATGCACCCCAGGATCCAGATCAACTTGCGCACAGCCTCCCCTCCTCACCTCGTTCGTTGCGCGCCGCGGTCGGCCACACGCAACGCATCGCGCGGATGCAGCCGACCTTCGTCGGGTTGTATACTGCGCCACTTTCAACCGATTACGGCAGTATCGAGGGTCATATGGCGGGTCATTCCAAGTGGGCCAACATCCAGCACCGCAAGGGTCGTCAAGACGAAAAGCGCGGCGCGGCGTTTTCCAAGCTGGCGAAGGAAATCACCGTCGCCGCCAAGATGGGCGGAGGTGACCCGGGCTTCAACCCGCGCCTGCGCCTGGCGGTGGACAAGGCCAAGGGCGTGAACATGCCCAAGGACAAGATCGACAACGCGATCAAGAAGGGCACCGGCGAACTCGAGGGCGTAAGCTACGAGGAAATCCGCTACGAGGGCTACGGCATCGGCGGCTCGGCGGTGATGGTCGACTGCCTCACCGACAACCGCACCCGCACGGTCGCCGACGTGCGCCACGCTTTCTCCAAGTACGGCGGCAATATGGGCACCGACGGCTGCGTGGCCTTCCAGTTCAAGCACTGTGGTCAGCTGCTGTTCGCCCCCGGCACCAGCGAGGACGCGCTGATGGAAGCCGCGCTCGAAGCCGGCGCAGAGGATGTCGTCCCCAACGACGATGGCTCCATTGAGGTCATCACCGGGCCGTGGGAATTCACCGCGGTGAAGGAAGCGCTGGAGGGGGCCGGCTTCACCGCCGAGTTCGGCGAAGTCACGATGAAACCCGAGAACGTGATCGAACTCGCTGGCGACGAGGCCGTCCGCATGCAGAAGCTGCTTGACGCGCTCGAGAGCCTGGACGACGTGCAGGAGGTCTACACTTCGGCGGAATTCTCCGAGTAAGACGACCGGCCCCGCAAGACTCGAAGCGGCGCGCGGCGCCGCTTTTTCTTTTGTGCGGGGCACAGGGTGCATCGGGTCTCGTTCAAGCGGCCTCTCTGGCTGGGGGGTCTGCTCGCGAAGGCGGCGCCGAACCCGCGCCAACGGGCCGACCCTCGATCCGGGCCGCCCCCTCCCAGGAAAACCCTCCCAGCACAATCCTCCCAACGCAACCCGTACAAGCAGCATCCATCCGACCCGCGCCATGTCCGCCCTCTCCCGCCTACTCCCCCTGTTCTTCGTGCTGCTGTGGAGCACCGGCTTCATCGGCGCGAAATACGGCCTGCCCTACGCGGAACCGCTCACCTTCCTGGTGACGCGCTATGCGCTGGTGATCGCCTTGATGACGCTGGTCGCGCTGGCGATGCGCGCACCCTGGCCGGCCAACGCGCGCGAGGCTGCCCACATCGCCGTCACCGGGCTGCTGCTGCACGGCATCTACCTGAGCGGCGTGTTCATCTCCATCGACCGCGGCCTGCCCGCGGGCATCTCGGCGCTGGTGGTGGGGATGCAGCCGCTGCTCACCGGCGCGCTGGCCGGCTTGCTGCTCGGCGAACGCGTATCCCGGCGACAATGGATGGGCCTTGCGCTCGGCTTCGGCGGCGTCGCCCTGGTCGTGGGCAGCAAGGCAAGCGTCGACAGCCTCGCGCCCGAAACGCTCTGGCACATGGTGATGCCAGCGGTCGCGGCGCTGTTCGGCATCACCGCCGGCACGCTGTACCAGAAGCGCTTCTGCCCGCGCTTCGATCTGCGCACCGGCTCGGTCGTGCAGTTCCTGCCTACGCTTGCGGTATCCGCGATCATCGCCCTGAACACCGAGACCATGCACATCGAATGGACGGGCGACTTCATTTTCGCCCTCGGCTGGCTGGTGGTGGTGCTGTCGGTGGGCGCAGTGAGCCTTCTCGGGCTGCTGATCCGCAGCGGCAGCGCGGTGAATGTGGCCAGCCTGTTCTACCTGACCCCGCCCGCGACCGCACTGATCGCGTGGGCAATGTTCGACGAGCGCCTGTCCGCGCTGGCGATCACCGGCATGGGCATCGCGGTGGGCGGTGTGTGGCTGGCGCGCAAAGGCTAGAATCGGGCCTCCACCCCACCGCGCAGGAGCATGCCATGCTGATGACCACCACCTCGAACCTCGACGGCCGCCCGATCCGCCAGTACCTCGGTGTCGTCAATGGCGAAGCCATCATCGGCGCCAACCTGTTCAAGGACCTGTTCGCGTCGATCCGCAACGTGGTGGGCGGCCGCGCCGGCGCCTACGAGCGCACCCTGGCCGACGCGCGCAACATCGCCATGGAAGAGATGCAGGAGGCCGCTGCCAAGCTCGGCGCCAACGCAGTGATCGGCGTCGACGTGGACTACGAGGTCCTCGGCCAGGACAACGGGATGCTCATGGTGTGCGTCAGCGGCACTGCGGTGCAGATCTGACTTGAGCGCGGCCAGCCAGACCGTCGCCACCCGCATCCTCGGCCTCGATCCCGGGCTACGCATCACCGGCTTCGGACTGGTGGATCAGCTCGGCAGCCGCCTGCGCTACGTCGCCAGCGGCTGCATCAAGACGCAGGACGGCGAGCTCCCCGGGCGCCTGAAGACCCTGCTCGACGGCGTGCGCGAGGTCATCGAAACCTACCGCCCCGACGTGGTCGCGGTAGAGAAGGTCTTCGTGAACGTGAACCCGCAGTCCACCCTGTTGCTGGGCCAGGCCCGCGGCGCGGTGATCTGCGGCGCGGTATCATGCGACCTGCCGGTGGCCGAGTACACCGCGCTGCAGGTCAAGCAATCGGTGGTGGGCTACGGCAAGGCGCACAAGGAACAGGTGCAAGACATGGTGCAGCGCCTGCTGGCGCTGGACGGCAGCCCCGGCGCCGATGCCGCCGACGCGCTCGCCTGCGCCATCTGCCACGCCCACGGCAGCCAAGGACTGGGTGGGCTGGCCGGCGTCGGCAGCCGCCGCCGTGCCGGGCGCATTCTCGGCTGAAACCCGCCAGCGCCGGCTTCACCGTCCCGAGCCTGTAGAGGTCAACGAGACCGGTTTGTGCAAGACCTATTGCGCCACCGCGCCCGTCGGAGTAAGATCCGCGCTCTTCGACCGGGCACCAATCCGGTCCGCCGCAAGGCACGGGGGTATAGCTCAGTTGGTAGAGCAGTTGACTCTTAATCAATTGGTCCTAGGTTCGAGTCCTAGTGCCCCCACCAACAAATTCAAGCACTTAGGCCAGTTCTCACGAACTGGCCTTTTTGCTTTCCGGGGCCATGTAGCCACCATGTAGCCAAATCCGGGCGGTGTAGCCACGCGGCCAGCGCACGGGGCGCGCTCTAGGTCAGCGCTTTCGTTGAGAAGGTGACAGCGAAGGCGATTGCTTCCAACTCGGCAAGTTTGCGACGTACTTCAACAAGCCTGTGCAGGCGCTCATCATCTCGGGCGCATCTCGGGCGCACGCTGCACCGCGGGCATGCCGGCTGCGCGGGCCTTACACAGGTCATAGGCGGCCTGCTGCGCAATCCAGGCGTCTGCACTGCCACCGTTGGCCACACCAAGCCAGCCTTCAATGCGCAAGGCCATTTCGGGCGAGATTGCAGCGCGCTTCGGGATCCCACAGGAAGGATTGCGCGGTGCCATCGGCGCAGGTGAAGCGGCGGATTCGTTCTGGGGTCAGGCGCTCGCGTATCTATGGTCTATGTATACCTCATTGCACTGCGCGACCTTCGCCGCGATTCATGGTGTACTCCCCCCTATGCCCCTCACCCCCCTACAGATCGCCGCACTCGTCCTGGCCTGGCTCGGCTATGCCGTCCTGCATTCGCTGCTCGCGAGCCTGTGGCTCAAGCGGCGCGTGGCGGCGCGCTGGCCGCGGCTGGCAACCGCGTACCGGATGATGTTCAATGCACTCGGCGTGCTGCTGCTGGTGCCACCACTGTGGCTGACCTTCGCGTGGCACGGGCCGCTGCTGTGGGCATGGCAGGGCGGCTGGGCCTGGCTGGCGAACGGCGCGGCACTGGCTGCGATCGGGGGCTTCATCTGGTCGACACGCTACTACGACATGGCGACCTTCCTCGGCAGCACGCAATGGGCGGCGCATCACGGCGCAGCCGAGGATCCCGGCGGCTTGCGCCTGTCGCCCCTGCACCGCTACGTGCGCCATCCATGGTATGGCCTCGGACTGGTGATCCTATGGACGCGCGACATGGACGAAGCCCGCCTGGTGAGCAGCCTTTGCATCACGCTCTACCTGTGGCTGGGCTCGCTACTGGAGGAGCGCAAGCTGCTGGCGTTTCACGGCGAAGCCTATGCACGCTACCGTGCGCGGGTACCGGGACTCGTCCCACTGCCCGGGCGCGTGCTGCGCGCAGACGAGGCGCGCGCACTCGAGCAGCTTGCCCGCACGCCCATCCGCAAGGTCTAGCCCGTTACACCCCAAGACGGGCACAATGCGGCGATGTCCGACCGCGCCACCCGCTCGCTCGCGCCGCCGCTCACCCTGGCCTACGCCCTGCTCGTGGCCTATGCGTGCCTGCACCCGCTGACCGGGTGGCGAGACAGCGGGCTGCCGCCCTTCGACTGGCTGTGGGCACCGTGGCCGAAGTACTTCATCCTCGAAGACTTCGTCTTCAACATTCTCGGCTACCTTCCGCTCGGCCTGCTGCTCGCGGCCGCACTGCCCGCACACTGGGGCTTTGCGAACAAGGTGGTCATGACTGCGCTGCTCGCCGGCCTGTTCAGCCTGGGCCTGGAAACGACGCAGAACTACCTGCCGACACGCATCGCCAGCAACCTCGACCTGGGCGGCAATACTGCGGGGGCGCTGCTCGGCGCGCTCGCAGGCGCCGGCTGGGGGCCGGCCCTGTTCGGCCCCCAGGGCCGGCTGCAACGCTGGCGCGCACGTTACGTGATCGGCGGACGTAGCGGCGAGGCAGGCCTGCTGCTGCTGGCGCTGTGGCTGCTCGGACAGCTCAGCGCCACCGACCTGCTGTTCTCCAGCGGAGACCTCCGCAGTCTGCTCGGCATCGCCGCCCCCCTGCCCTTTCGTGCCGACCGCTTCATCGCCTTCGACACCGCCCTCACCGCCAGCGCCCTGCTTGCCGTGGGCTTATTCACCCGCTGCATGACACGCGGCGCCAACCCCTTTCCGGTGCTGTGGGTGCTGGGACTGGGCGTGGGCGCCAAGACGCTCGCCACCTGGTCATTCTTCGACCCCGGCACGCCGCTCGCCTGGCTCACGCCGGGGGCGGAGCGCGGCCTTGTGATCGGCGCCGTCCTGCTGCTGCCATGCCTGCTGCTGCCGCGGCTGGCGCAGCATGCCATCGCCGGCACCAGCCTGCTGCTCGCCACGGCGCTGGTGAACCTGATCCCCGAGAACCCCTATCTGCCGTACGGCCGTCAACTGGCCAGCTACAGCAACGTGCTCAACTTCCATGGCCTGACCGAGCTCGTGGACAGCCTGTGGCCGTATCTGGCGCTGGCCTACCTGTCGGCGCTCGGGCTGTGGCGGGGCGAGCACCTGGGCGGCCCGCCGCTGCGCAGCGGGCGGCGCCTATAATCGGGCCAGGCCGCACGCCTCCCCCTCACCTTCAACCCCGCGCCTCCAACCCCTCAGCCCCAGCCCGAAACCGGGAGACCCCATGAGCTACTTCACACACCACGTCTTCTTCTGCTGCAACCAGCGCCAGCCAGGCGATTCCTGCTGCAACAACCACGACGCCTCGACACTGCAGACCTACGCCAAGGACCGCAGCGCCGCGCTCGGACTCAAGGGCAAGGGCAGTGTGCGCATCAACAAGGCCGGCTGCCTCGGCCGCTGCGACGACGGCCCGGTGCTGGTCGTCTATCCCGACAACGTCTGGTACACCTATGTCGACAAGGACGACATCGACGAGATCATCGACAGCCACCTGGTGCAGGGCCGCATCGTCGAGCGCCTGCGCCTGCCGGATGACGCCGCATGAGCCGCCCGCTGCCCACCGAATCCGCCCTGCTGCGCGGTCCCGCCGGCAACATCGAGGTGCTGATCGACGCGCCCGCCACCGTCCGCGGCATCGCGCTGGTCTGCCACCCGCACCCGCTCTTCGGCGGCGCCAACACCAACAAGGTCGCGCACACGCTGGCGCGTGCCTACCGCGACCTCGGCTACGCCGTGATCCGCCCGAACTTCCGCGGCGTGGGCAGAAGTGAGGGCGAGCACGACCACGGCGAGGGCGAAACCGAGGACATGCTCTCGGTGATCAGCTGGGCCGAATCACGCTGGGGCGTGCAGCCACTGGCGCTGGGCGGCTTCTCGTTCGGCGGCTACGTGCAGGTGCGCGTCGCCACCCGCCTTGCCGACGGCATCGCACCGCCGCGCCAGCTCATCCTCGTGGGCATGGCTGCGGGCGACACCACCGGCAGCGGGCGCAACTACGATCCCCCCCCCGTGCCCGCCAACATCCCCACGCTCGTCGTCCATGGCGAACAGGACGAAACCGTCGCCCTCGCCAACGTCCTCGGCTGGGCACGCCCGCAGGAGCTGCCGGTGGTCGTGGTGCCGGGCGCAGACCATTTCTTCCATGGCAAGCTGCACGTGATCCGCACGCTGATCGCACGCAACGTCGATCCGGCCTGAAAGCCCCGGAGGTCGGTCTTCTCGCGGGCAACGCTGCCTGAGGGTGCCGGCGCGCGCGAATCGGGTACTCGGCGAGGCTGCTTTCACGACAAAGCCCACGCCCCCCATCCGCTTTCCCTGCCCCCCATCCGCTTTCCCTAATTCCCGCCCCCTAATGTGCGGCGTATCTTCACCTCACCCCACGGGAGACACCTCACCATGAAATTGCTCGCCTCGCTCACCAGCCCCTACGCCCGCAAGATCCGCATCCTCCTCGACGAAAAGGCGCTGCCCTTCGAACTCGTCGTCGACTCGCCCTGGGAAGCCAACACCCGCATCCCCGAGCTGAACCCGCTCGGCAAGGTGCCGGTGCTGATCGCCGACAACGGCGAGACCTTCTTCGACTCTCCGGTCATTGCCGGCTACCTCGAAACCCTGGGTGCACCGCCCGCGCTGCTGCCCGCCGACCCACTCGACGCCGTGCGCGTACGCCAGACCGAGGCGCTCGCCGACGGCGTCACCGATGCCGCCGTCGGCGCCCTGCTCGAATCCCGCCGCCCCGACGGCGAACGCAGCGATCGCGAAATCGCCCGCCAGAAGGACAAGATCGACCGCGGCCTGGCCGAACTCGAACGCCGCCTCGACCACCGCCACGCCTTCAACGGCGCCGACATGCAGCTCGGCGACATCGCCGCCGCAGTCGCCCTCGCCTACCTGGACCTGCGCTTCCCCGACATCGACTGGCGCGCCCGCCATCCGGGGTTGCTGCCCTTCGCCGAGCGCATGTTCGCGCGCGAGAGTTTCAAGCGCACGCAGCCGCCGGCGGGGTGAGGGCATGAGCAAATGAAAGACCTATCCCCGGCCCCCCCGCGCTGCCTGCGCGCGATCATCCACACCGTAATCAGGGAGATGGTGGTTCGACTGGCTGTGTAGCGGCCCCTGGTTTCCCCAAGGGTGACACGCTCACCCACCCCGACTACACTCCAGTTAGTCAGATAGTCACGAATACGCCATCATGCGCACCCTCACCCTCGCCGAAACCAAATCGCACCTGTCCGCAGTCGTCGATCAAGTGATCGCCGGCGAGGAGATCGTCATCACTCGCCGCGGCCGGCCGGTCGCCCGCATCATCGCCGAGCCCGTGCAACCGGCCGCCGACGCCGCAGCCATCGCCGCCGAGCTGCGCGCCTTCGTGCTCTCCCAGACTCCGCAAGCCCGCACGGCAGCGGAAGTCGTGCGTGAAGCGCGGGACGGGGCTCGCTACTGATGGCCTTGTACGCGGACACCTGCATCCTCCTGCCCCTGTTCTTTCGCGACGCCAGCACCGATGCCGCGCTCGCGTGGCTCGAAGCCAGCGCCAGCGAAACGATCCTGATCAGCCCGTGGACGCGCACCGAGTTCGCCAGCGCCGCCGGGATCATGGCGCGCAGGGGCGATGTCTCCACGGACCTCCATCGCGAGGGACTCGAGCGCTTCGACACGCTCGTCAGTGCGCGACTCGCTGTGGAAGCAGTCGATACCGCGGACTTCGACCGCGCCAGAGGCTGGATTGCCGACTACCACAGCGGACTACGTGCGGGCGATGCGCTGCATCTGGCCGTATGCATGCGCTTGAGCGCGACACTGTGCACAGCGGACGACACGCTGGCGCGGGCGGCAGACAAGGTCGGCGTGGCCGTGCAGCGGGTGGGGTAAGCATATGAAAGACCTGGAGGTTTCCACACTCGTCCCCGCCTCGAGTTCAACCCTGGCCACCAAACCTCCGCACCGCAAGTTCCTGCAGGCGAAGTGCTTGTTCGATGCACTCCACCAGGGCCTGATCGGTGATCGACTCGCCGTCGTAGTCACTGAGATTCCGCTGCTTTCGGAGTGCATCCAGAACCCGCACAACGCCAACGCTGACGCCGAGCGTGTGCGACAGGCACTGGATCGTCGTCTGATGATGCCCAGGCTTGCTGGTCGAAGTTCGGTAACCGTGCGCCAGCAATGCAGCGTCGGCGATGGCGCGGATCGCGGTGTAAGCACAGTCGAAACGGGTCTCGGCGCTGTTGTCGCTGCGTTGGGCGTCGATCAATCTGCTCCGTGCAGTCGCCAGCATCCGCGCCATCAGGTCCGATGAGAACGGCACCTTGTCCAATTGACCGATGCGGGCGAGATTCTCGAGCGCGGCGTCAGAGGGCATCGGCATCTCCGATCAGCATGATCCTGGGCTTGTTCAGCACATCCTGAAGGAAGGCATTGCGCTCCGCTTTCTTCGCCTGCCATTCGCTTGCGCTCATCACCTTGGGGTTGATCTCGCGCCCGAGCGTAGCTTGCGCCGCATAGGTCGCATCCACGATCTCGGCGAAACCGGCATCGCCAACCACCATGAGGTCGATGTCGCTACCCGCACTCTCCGTACCACTGGCCATGGAGCCGAAGACGAAGGCCGCGTCGATCCGGCCGGCGAGCGGAGCAAGACTGAGCCGCAAGGCGTCGGCAAGACCGATCGTCTTTCTGATCAAGGCCTGCAACTCCGGGAACACCGGGTGCGCGGTGTTCGCACAGAACCGCACCTGGTTGCCCACACGCTCGGCACGCAGCAGCCCGGCCTCACAAAGCGCATCCAGCTCCTTCTTGAGCGTTCCCGGTGCGGCACCAATCACGCGGGCGAGTTCACGCAAATGAATCTGCTGCTCCGGCCGCATGAGCAGCAACCCCAGCACCTTGCGCCGGTACTGGTTGGGGAAGAGAAGATCGGAAAGAGCTGCTTTCGTTTTCAAACCGAAAACCTTCGTTGCCTATTCAGAAACACCTGCATCGTACGCCAGGAGACGCAATCCCGCCAAGCGCGATATGAGAACCTGAGTTGCATCGCCCGCCTCGATCTCGGCTGACCGGCAACGAGTGGGGTTGTGAGCAAATAAAAGACCTGACGCCAGGCTTTCCGTCAGTCAGTAATGATCCCGACACTGCGCGATCAGCACGACCTCCCCCTCGACCGCATACACCAGCCGGTGCCGGTCATCGATGCGCCGCGACCAGAACCCCGCTAGCTGGTGCTTCAAGGGCTCGGGCTTGCCGATCCCCGTAAAGGGGTGCCGGCGGATGTCCTCGATCAGTGCGTTGATACGCTTGAGTTGCTTGCGGTCGGTCTCGTGCCAGTAGAGGTAGTCCTCCCAGGCGTGATCCGCGAACCTAGGCTGCATCGTCCGTCTCGATCAACGCACGCGGCTCGCCACCGCCTGCGCGCAACTGCTCCACCGACTCCATCAGGCGCTTCGCACCCTTCGGTGAGCGCAGCAGATACGCCGTCTCTTCGAGCGCGTTGTAGTCGTCCAGCGACATGATCACCACCGGCTTGCCGCGCTGCGTCGTCACCAGCACCGGCGCGCGATCCTCGTTGACGCTGCGCATCACCTGCGCAAGGTGCGTGCGGGTGTAGCTGTAGGTCAGGGCTTCCATCGTGCGCTCCAAGTCAAAACTTTGTACAAACTTTAGCACAATCCTCACACGCTCGCGCCGACGGCGTGGCACGAGCGCGTGAGCAGATGAAAGACCTGACCCCAGTGACCCCACAAAATCAATAGTGATAACGCCCTTGCAGGAACTCGATCCGATCCGCCTTCACCAGGTAAACGCAGCGGTGCTCCTGCGTGACGCGACGTGACCAGACATCCGAGCCCAAGTACTTCAATGGCTCCGGGCTGCCGATGCCCTTGAAGGGATCGCGCAGCACGGCCTTGACGAGTTCCAGCAAGCGTTTGGCCGTGCGGCGTTCCGTCTCCACCCAGTAGCTCAAATCTTCCAGGAACTCGGGCTGGAACACGGCGACGCGCTTGGAATCAGGCTTCGAGACCATGGAGCTTCTCGAGGGCATCGACTGTAGTGGGGGCCACCTCGCCGGCTCGCGCGCGCGCCAGGGCAGCCAGCAGACGCTCGGCATTCCTGGGAGAGCGCAAGAGATGGGCCGTTTCCATCAGGCTCTGCAATTCATCGGCGGCAATCATCGCGACCGCCCCCCCGGAGCGGCGGCGGACCACAACCACTTCACGGTCATCGACAGCACGGTCCATCAGCGTCTTGAACTGTTCACGGGCTTGGCTGTAGGTGGTCTCGATGGTCATGGCGACCTCCTTTACTTGTACGTGGCTATTGTACAACCCTTTATGCGCCCGACGCTCCGTCACCGGCCAACAGCGCCTGCCAGGCGAAGCGGCCGCGGGAAAAGATCAATGCCGACACCAGGCAGTTCGTGTCGAGCACGACGCGCGGCCGCGTCATGCGCGTTTTCTCGCCCAGGCAATCGCATCCTCGACGTCATCCTGCGTGATGCCGAGCGCCTCGAGCTTCGCACGCACGGCATCGGCTTGCTGCAGCCGGACCGGCGTCAGCACGATCTTTCCATCCTGGACCGTGACGTCGTAGTAGTCGGCTTCGCCCACGCGCTGGACGATGGCCTTGGGCAAGGTGACCTGGTTCTTGCTTGTCCGCTTCGCCAACATGATCGCCCTCGAAAAGTAATGAAGTAAGGGAGTTCATTCTGGCTGCGTCGCGGCGGGAAAGCACTGATGCGGTTCGAAGGCGGCGCCCATGCTACGCAAAGCGGCCGGCCGCCCCTTTTGTCACATGTTGACAACCCGTTCCGGGGGGCTTGTCACATTCCGCCCCGGAATCGTGTCAAGTCGGCGGAACTACGTCACGGAAAAGCGGGGTTTCGGGGCTGGCACGGGGATTGCTTATGGGTAGGCAAGCGGGCTTTCCCCGTGGTTTCCCATCAAGGAGAACTGAAATGAAAAAGATGCAACAAGGCTTCACGCTGATCGAACTGATGATCGTTGTGGCGATTATTGGTATTTTGGCGGCCGTGGCACTGCCGCAGTATCAGGCCTACACCGCACGCGCCGCTGACAACGCTTGCTTAGCAGAAGCGAAAGGCCTTGCAAACGGCGCTGTCGCCGCAATCGCGAACAACGACGCAACCTTGATCCCTCCCGTCCCGAACCCGGCCGCGGCATGTTCGTCCTACACCAACTATCCGGCAGCTGTTCCTCCCGCTCAAAACTCCTTTACCGCAGCTCCGCAGACCCCCGGCGCTGGCACGGTGACGTGTGATTTGCTGACGGGCAACTGCTCTCTCTAAGGAAGAAATAGGGATAGGGGTCAGGTCTTTCATTTACTCACCTAACCCCTTCTCGCCTCACCCCCAGAGAGCAGGGGTCAGGTCTTTCATTTACTCACCTAACCCCTCCTCGCCTCACCCCAAAGCCCGCCGCGCTGCCGCCCGGCGGGCTTTCTCATTCTTGACACGACCGCGGCCCCACTCGCCCCTCATATAACCGGCGAGCGCTTCTGCATCCTCTGCAACGCGGCGCGCAGT